>DATFMW010000169.1:0-8307 GCA_035266765.1 Gaiellaceae bacterium
GAGCACGTGACCGCCACCGACAGCTTCTCGTCGGTGTGGAACACATTCGCCGCGAACGCGCCCGATCCCGAGCTCGGCGAGCTCCCGGGCACGTGCGCGCACTTCGTGATCGACCGGGACGGGACGATCTACCAGCTCGTCCCGCTCGGCGTCATGTGCCGCCACACCGTCGGCCTGAACTACGCGGCGATCGGGATCGAGCACGTCGGCCGTTCCGACGCGGAGGTGCTCGCCGACAGGGCGCAGATGCGGGCCTCGCTCGCGCTCACGGCCTGGCTCATGCGTCGCTTCCACATCGCGATCCGCAACGTGATCGGCCACAATGAGAGCCTCACGAGCCCGTTCCACCGAGAGCGGTACGCGCCCTGGCGGCAGCAGACGCACGGCGACTGGGTGCGGGTCGACATGAACGTCTACCGCCGCCGGTTGCGGGTGCTGCTGAAGCGGTAGCGGCGCGCCCGGGGAGGACGCTTAGAACTCGAATCACAATGACGCTCGTCGAGCTGGGCGTGCTGGGCGAGTGCGATGCGAGGACGCAGGGAGCGTCGATAGCGGCGCTATCGACGCGACCGAGGACGCCGCAGCGTGCCGCCCAGCGCGGCCAGGCGACACAGTCGCTCATTCTGATTCGAGTTCTTAGGCGGCGGGCCGTACGACCGCGGGAACGAGCGGCGCGATCGCGTTCTGGAGCGCGCCCGCGTGAAACGGCTTCGTCAGGTACCCGGCCGCACCGGCGGCGATTCCCTCCTCGGCCCGTGCCGGGTCCGCGTGAGCGGTGAGGAGGAGCACGGGTACGTGGCCGTGGCGCGGGTTGCTCTTCAGCATCCGGGTGAGCGCGATGCCGTCCGGTGTCGGGACGTCGACGTCGAGGACGACGAACGTGGGTGCGAACCGCTCGACGGCGGCGAGCGCCTCCCACCCCGTCGTCACCCGCGCCGTTGCGTATCCCCAGCGCGCGAGCAGTGTCCCGACGAGGCGGCAGATGTCCGGGTCGTCGTCCGCCACCACCACGAGGGGATGCAAGGTCCGGTACTCCATGGCCTCACGATCGTGCGGGCGGCCGCGGCGCGCAGCACCCCGAGCGGCATCGCGACGTCGCGGAGCCGGTTGTCTCGTCTCCGCCCTTTGGGGCGATCCGAGGTTGACAAGATGCAGCGGCGGCCTGTACACACGACTGGCCGTGTGGCAGACCTATGCGATCGACGGTCGCCGCGTCGAGGTGGAGCGGGCGCCCGACGGGACCTGGCACGTCCGCTGCGCGGGCAGCCCCGAGGTCGTCGACGCCGACCTGCGCCGCGCGCTCGCCGGTGCGGTCGGCCCGGAGAGCGGCGTGCTCGGCGGCGGCGGCGTCGAGCGGTCCGATTGGCGCGCCTGGATCGATGACCACGCGCGTCAGATCGAGGGCGAGTCGACGCAGGGCTGAGCGCCGGGCCCGGGCTCCCGGGGGCTGACACCGGGGCTATCCGAACGCGGTGTCGAGGGCCATCATGACCGCGAAGCCGCCGACGGCGCCGAGGGTGGCGAGGCGCTCGTAGCCGCGGGCGTGGCTCTCCGGCACGAGTTCGTCGAGGACGACGTAGACCATTGCGCCCGCGGCGAATGCGAGTCCGAGTGGCAGGATCGACGCGGAGGTCTCGGAAGCGCCGTAGCCGAGCAGTGCGGCGGGCGGCTCGACGAGGCCGGTGGTTGCAGCCAGGGCGATCGCCGCTGCCCTCGATGTGCCTGCGTCGAGGAGCGGGGGTGCGGCGGCGAAGCCCTCCGGGATGTTCTGGATGCCGATCGCGATTGCGACCGGCAGACCGAGGTCGGTTCCTCCGGCGGCGAACGCGACGCCCACGGCGAGCCCCTCGGGGATGTTGTGGATCGTCAGGGCGCCGAGGAGGAGCAGGGCTCGCGACCCTTCGTTGCGGCCGCGTTCGATGAAGCGTGGGTGTGCGTGCGGTAGCGCGGCGTCGAAGGCCGCGATGGCAAGCGTGCCGACCGCGAAGCCGGAAAGCACCTCGCCCAGAGATCCGAGCTCGAGCGCGGGAACGAGCAGGCTGAATACGGCGGCCGCGAGCATGATCCCGCCGGTGAAGCCGAGCAGCGTCGCCATCAGGCGATCGCCCGGGCGTGGCATCGCGAGCACGCTCAGGCTTCCGAGCCCGGTCGCGAGCCCGGGGAGGATCAGTCCTGCGAGCGTCTGCCAGTCCACCCTGGACTCTCCGCTCTGTGTGCGTGGCTGCTCCTACCCGACGGAGCCCTCCATCTGGAGCCGGATCAGGCGGTTCAGCTCGACGGCGTACCCGAGCGGCAGCTCCTTTCTGATCGGCTCGACGAAGCCGGACACGATCATCGCGCCCGCCTCGGCCTCGGAGAGGCCGCGCGACATGAGGTAGAAGAGCTGCTCCTCGCCGATCTTGGAGACGGTCGCCTCGTGGCCGACCTCGACATCGCTCTCGTCGACCCGGATCGTCGGGTAGGTGTCGGAGCGGGACTGCTCGTCGAGGATCAGCGCGTCGCAGACGACCTTCGAGCGCGCGCCGGTGGCGCCCTTTGCGACCTGGAGCAGGCCGCGGTAGCCGGCGCGGCCGCCGTCCTTCGAGATCGACTTCGAGGTGATCACCGAGGAGGTGCCGGGCGCGATGTGGACGGCCTTGCCGCCCGTGTCCTGGTGCTGCCCGGCGCCGGCGAACGCGATCGAGAGCACCTCGCCGTGCGCGCCCTCGCCGGCCAGCCAGATCGCCGGGTACTTCATCGTCAGCTTCGAGCCGAGGTTGCCGTCGATCCACTCCATCGTCGCTTCTTCGCCGACGACCGCTCGGTCGGTGACGAGGCTGTAGACGCTCGTCGACCAGTTCTGGATCGTCGTCGCGCGGCAGCGGCCGCCCTTCTTGACGACGACCTCGACCACGGCCGCGTGCAGCGAGTCGGTCGGGTGGGTCGGAGCCGTGCAGCCCTCGACGTAGTGCACGTAGCCGCCCTCGTCGACGACGATCATCGTCCGTTCGAACTGGGCGACGTTCTCGGCGTTCAGGCGGAAGTACGCGTGCAGCGGCAGCTCGATCTTCACGCCCGGCGGCACGTAGATGAAGAGGCCGCCCGACCAGAACGCGGAGTTGAGGGCGGCGAACGTGTTGTCGTTCGGCGGCACCACGGTCGCGAAATAGCGGCGGAAGAGCTCCTCGTGCCGCTTCAGCGCCGTGTCGGTGTCGAGGAAGACCACGCCCTGCCGCTCGAGCTGCTCCTGTACCCCGCGGTAGACGACCTCCGACTCGTACTGCGCGCCCACGCCGGCCAGGTGCGTCTTCTCCGCCTGCGGGACGCCGAGGCGGCGCCAGGTCTCCCGGATGGCCGGCGGCAGCTCGTCCCAGGAGGACGCCTGCTCCTCGGTCGGCCGGACGTAGTAGAAGAGATCGTCGAGTGCGAGCCTGGAGAGGTCGGCGCCCCAGCGCGGTATCGGCCGCGCCAGGAACAGGTCGAGGCTGCGATGCCGGAACGTGCGCATCCAGTCCGGTTCGTCCTTCTGGGACGAGATCGCGTCGATCAGCTCGTGCGAGACACCCCGGCCGGACTTGAAGACGTAGTCCTCGGGAGCATGGAACCCGAACTCGCGCTCGTACTCCGAGCGCAGCCGCCGGACGGATCTCCCAGCGTGCGTGGCCATCGTGCCTCCCCTGTAATCGTACGCCTCGATACCGAGCTCTACGCGAAGACGGCCGCGAGGCCGGCGGCGGTCACGGCTCTTCCGCACAGCGCCGGGCGCCGCTCACGTCAGGGCCGCCGCTACGAGGAGGATCGTGAGCCCGACCGCGAAGGCGGCACTCTGCTCGAGCTTGTCGTGCAGCGCTCGTCGCTCCTCGGTGCGGGTCGCGCACGGCGTAGAGGCGGCGATCTGGGGGACGAGGTCGGCGGCGGCGATGTAGACGAAGTTGCCGGCGGCGAACGGGAGGAGGATGCCGGCGTCGATGGTGCCGGAGACGCCGTAGGCGACCATGCCGCCGATGAGGAAGGTGAGCGCCGAGGCGAGGTTGTAGGCGAGCGCCGCCGGCGGCTTCCAGCCGCTGTGGACGAGGATGCCGAAGTCGCCGAGTTCCTGCGGCACCTCGTGGGCGGCCGCGACGGCCCACGTGACCAGGCCGACTCGAAGGTCGACGACGAAGGCGGCACCGACGGCGAGGCCGCCGAGGAAGTTGTGCACCGCGTCGGCGACGAGGATCAGGTAGCCGATCGGAGCGTGCTGGCTGACGGTGCGGTGACAGTGGTGCCAGCCGAGCCACTGCTCGAGGGCGAAGAAGCCGACGAAGCCGGCGATCAGCCACACGTAGACGGACAGGCGGTTTCCCCGCTGCTCGACGGCCTCGGGGAGCATGTGGAAGAAGGCTCCGCCGAGCAGCGATCCGGCCGCGAGCGCGACCAGCGGCATGATCAGCCGCGCCAGCGTCGGCTCGGGAAGCAGGATCGTGACGCCGCCGACGAGCGCGATCATGCTCATCGCCACGCCGAAGACGGCGATCCAGGCGAGTGTCGGCACGCTCAGCCGCCGGTGATGTGTCTCCGGCCGACGCTACGAGGCGTCATGGATACCCCTGGGGCTGTGCTCCGGCGCGGTTCGTGCGTGGTGCCCGATGTGGGGTGCCCGGTAGAGGCGGTAGCCGGCGACGGCGAACGCGACCAGGGCGAGGAGCGTGGGGACGGCGAAGGCGGTGTACTCCCAGCCGGCGAGCCCGCGCGTCGCCCAGAGCGCAATGACGACGAGCAGCAGGTAGGGGCCGAGCGTCGCGCCGACGAGCGCGACGAGGGAGGAAGCGGACTCGACCGGCCCCTCGCTTCCCGGCGTGACCGCATGGGTCAACCCGGCCGGCAGCTCGTGCACCCGCACGGCCTCGGCGTCCGGCCCGTGGCGCGCCTTCGCCGGGTCGAGCGCGAGCGCAGCCTGACCCAGGTGGTCGCGGTCGACGGCCAGCCGGACGACCAGCGCGTCGTGGTCGATCTCCGCCACGTCGGCCAGGCGGATCGCGAGCCGCGTGTGGGTCACCGGCGGCAGCCTCGCGGTGTCCACGAGCACGTACAGCTCGCCGCGATGCTCGACGAGGCCGGTCACGATCCCGGCATGTGCGCCTTCCGCCGTGCGCAGCTCGTAGTCGTCGAGGTTCTCGGCGAACGAGCCGGTCTGCGGCAGCTCGTATGTCCACGGCGCGACGGTCATCGTCTCGAGCGTCGCTGCGGTCGCAGTCGCTCCCATCGGTGGCATCCCTGTCCTCCGGTACGGGAATCCGGCGGAACAGGGGCTACGATCGACTCGTGTCCGGCGGTGTCGTGGGCGTCCCGACAGCCGGGCCGCGCATCCGCTTCGCGGTGGTGCTCGCCCGGCACGCCGCCGCATGGTTGCTTGCGGCCTCGTTCGCGGGCGGCTTCGCCCACGCCGCCGCGGCGAAGCCGTCGCGCGGGCAGGCGGACACTGCGCCCGCATGGTCGCCGGACGGCAGGCGGATCGCGTTCACGAGCACGCGCGACGGTAAGGCGGAGATCTACGTGGTGAACGCGAACGGCACGGGGCTGCGCCGGCTCACCTCGAGTTCGGCGGACGACTTCGCGCCGGCCTGGTCGCCGGACGGGCGCCGGGTCGTGTTCACGAGCACGCGGGACGGCAACGCCGAGATCTATCTCGTCGACGCCGGCGGCGGGGCGGAGCGGCGGCTGACCCGGTCGGCCGCGGGCGACTACACGCCGGCCTGGTCGCCGGACGGGAGCCGGATCGCGTTCGTCAGCAGGCGGCACGGGACGTTCGACCTGTACGTGATGGACGCGGATGGGCGCCACGTGCGGCGGCTGACCCGAGCGCCCGGCGGCGACTACGGCCCGGCCTGGTCGCCGGACGGACGGTGGATCGCGTTCGCGAGCAACCGCAGCGGCAGCTTCGACCTCTACGTCACGGATCCGCGCGGCGGCGGCGTGCGCCGGTTGACGCGGGCGTACGGCGTCGACTTCGCACCCGACTGGTCGCCCGACGGCACGACGATCGTGTTCCGGAGCGACCGGAGCGGCGATGTCGAGCTGTACTCGATCGGCGCCGACCGGAGCCGGCTGCGGCGGCTGACGCGGTCGCCGGGTGTCGACTTCGCGCCCGTCTGGTCGCCGGACGGGAGGCGGATCGCGTTCGCGAGCACCCGCTCCGGCGCGGCCGGGATCTACGTCATGCGCGCCGACGGCCGGAACGTACGCCGCCTGACCTAGTGCGGCCTCTCGTACCGTTCGACCGGAAACGCGGATCGTTGGAGGCGGCACTTGCGGCCGCTTCGCGGCCGGTTCGTGCGGCGTCGAGGGACGCCGGTTTCCGGTGCAACGTTGGGAGACGCCGCACTAGGCGTCGCGGACGAGGACGCGCAGCTTCAGCGTCCCGGTCCTGCCGGAGAGGTCGAAGGTCTCGCCGTCCGGCAGGAGCGTCGTGCTCCCGATCCGCGCGAGGGACGGCCGCTTCGACGACGGCAGGCGGAGACGGAGACGGAGCTCTGCGACCCGCTGCCGGCGGGGAACGGTGAGCTCGACGTCGAGGTAGCCGTCGTCGAGGTGGGAGTCGATCGAGTAGGCGAGCGGCCCGAACGGGGTGGGCAGGTCGCGCACTGCGATTCGCTTGCCGTCGGCCAGCCATGCGCGCGGTGTCGAATAGGCGAGGTGGAGACCGGTGGGGCGCCCGTCGTCGTCGGCGACCCAGTGGGCGAGCAGTTCGCGCAGCGTGGTGAGGAAGAACGCGTTGCTCGTGCTCGACGGCGGCAGGTACATGGAGCGGTAGTACTCGCCGTTGGGCGCCTGCGGGCACGCGCCGGGTACGACCGGGCCGATCGTGGCTCCCTCGCCGCTCACGAAGGTGCCGCGGGTCATCCCGTGGGCGAGCTGGCCGTACAGGGTCAGCACGAGCAGGTCGGGCCGGTCGAGCTCGGCGAGGAAGCGGGATCGGTCGACGCCGTAGACATTGTCGGTGCCGGGCGTCTTCAGGCCGGGCAGGCCGTCGCAGCGGACCTCGCCGGCGCCGGTCGGGTAGTAGTCGAAGCGGACGAGGCCGAGCAGGAAGGAGCCGCGGTGGCGGGCGTACTCGAGCACCCGGCGGGCGAGCGCGCTCGTGCGCGGCATGATCCCGGACGCCCATGCATACGGCGCCACGAGATTCCAGTAGGAGCCGAGCCGGGTCGCGGTGACCGGGTCCCAGGGCGCCCCGGACGGGTCGGCGAGCAGCGCGACCGGAACGAACGTCTCGCTGCTCGAGACCTTCGTCGCGGAGCGGGCGATCGCGGCCCGCAGCGCCTTCGCGAAGGATCTCGCCTCGGTCCGGTAGCGCGTCGCGAGCTGATCGCTTCCCAGGCGGCCCCACACGAAGGCCATGTCGCGCAACCCGCGCCAGGCGCGCGACTGGTGGTGAAGGCCGTACACGGGCTCGGTGACGTCGCTGCTGTAGCGCTGCCGGTCGAGCAGCTCGCTCCCGTCGGGGTTCGCCGCCCGGCGCACGGCGAAGTCGCGTGCGTAACCTGCGTAGACGGGCGTGTGCCGGCGCACGAACGCCGCGTCGCCGCTGAGCAGGTAGTAGGCCGCGCCGGCCGCGAGCTTCTCGCCGTGCTCCCAGTTCGTCGAGTGGCCACGCTCCTTCGCCAGCAGCGTCTCGAGCGCGACGCGTGCGTCCCCGAGGAAGCCGTATTCCGCCAGGGCGAGGACGGCTGCGCCGCTCTCCGCCTGGTAGAAGCCCTCGTAGGCGTTGCCGAGGCTGTAGTGCCAGGAGAGCTGGAGGTTCTGGATCAGCAGGTTCCGCATCGCGTCGGCCACGAGCGGCTCCGGCACCTCGATCGCCGCTCCACCGGAGAGCCGCCGCGTCCAGGCGGCGATCGACGCCGCGCGCGCGGCCGCGTACGCGGCGGCATCCGGGCGCGGGTGGCCGCGGGTCGGGTCGATGGGGCGCACGAGGTAGACGACGTCGGGTTTCCCGTCCGCGAGGTCGAGCTCGAAGCGAAGGGAGCTCGCGCCGTCCGGCCTGCCGGCCGTGCCGAAGGCGAGCACGGTCCGGCCGCCGGAGCGGAGCTCGTCCTCGACCGCCGACACGGCCGGGTCGGAGACGGCGACCCGGATCTGCGCCACGGTGCGGGACGACTTTCCTCGGGTCGCCTCGATCCGGAGGTAGCTCGCCAGCGCCCCCGTACGCGGATCGCGCGCCACGAAGGACTCTTGGCGATACCCGACACCGTCGGCGTCCGTGTACCGGACGGAGAGCACCGGCAGGTAGCCGTCGGCGAGCTCCGGCACGGCCAGACGCGACAGGCAGGAGCCGAATTGCTCCGCTCC
>DATFMW010000170.1:0-2051 GCA_035266765.1 Gaiellaceae bacterium
CATGCGGTTCCGGCCGTGCGTGCCGCCGGCGATCTCCCCGCAGGCATAGAGCCCGTCGAGCGTCGTCTCGGCATCTTTTGAGATGACGAGTCCGCCGTTCTGGTAATGGAGGACGGGATAGGTAAGAATGCGCTCGGCGAGGGGGTCGACTCCCCCGACCCGGTAGCGGCGAATCATGTGCGGCAACGAAAGCTTGGCATCACGTGCGGCAATCCGCGTCGTGTCGAGCCAAACTGCCGGGCGGCCATCCGGTGTCGCGACCCCCTTGCCCTTCTCGACCTCGTCGAAGATCGCCCGGCTGACCACGTCGCGCGGCGCGAGCGAGTCGCAGAACTCCTCGCCGTCGGCGTTCAGGAGCACGGCGCCGTAGGCGCGGGTCGTCTCGGGGATCGAGTAGCCCTGCATCGACTTGGGCCAGGCGCCGCCGTTCGGGTGGTACTGGAGCGCGTCGAGATCGCGCGCCTCCGCACCGAGCTCCATCGCGATCTGCGTCACCTCGCCGGTCGCGCCGGGATGGTTCGTCGACAGCTCGCCCCTGGCCTCGGCTTCGGCGTAGCAGCGCCCGCCGGCGGCGAGAACGACGGTGGCGGCATCGACGGAGTGCTCGCCGACGCCGGCGCGCCAGCCGCTCTCGGTCTGCTCGAGTGAGGAGAGCGGCGACTTCGGCAGCACGGTGACGGCGCCGTCGGCCTCGACACCCTTGCGGAGCGCGGTCGTGATCGCATGCCCGGTGCGGTCGCCCACCTGGAGCAGGCGCTTCGCGGAGGCGCCGCCGACCTTCGCGAGCCGGTAGCCGCCGCCGTTGGAGTCGTTGCGCGTGAACTCGACGCCGAGCTCCTCGAGCCAGTGGATCGCCGCGGGCGCCTCCGAGGTGAGCGTCTCGACGAGCGCCATGTCGGCGGTCTCGTGCGAGCTGGCCCAGATGTCCTGCGCGTGCTGGGCAGGCGAGTCGTCGGGCCCGAGCGCCGCCTGGATGCCGCCCTGCGCCTTCGCGGAGTTACAGGACTGGATCGAGCCCTTCGTCGCGACCGCGACGCGGGCGCCGGCGCGCTGCGCCGAGACGGCGGCAGCGAGGCCCGAGGCCCCGCTTCCGATCACCAGCACGTCGACGTGGCCGTTGGCGCTCACAACACCCGGGACTATACCCGATCATCCTAATGCCAGGCATAAAAAATCAATATCTCACGCCCTTCGGGACATGTTCGAAAGAGCCATCTTGATTGCCTGATCTGACAACGATACGGTGTCGAGCATCGTCGACAGAGGAGGCACGATGTTCGACAAACTCACGGACGAGCTGCTCGACCTCACGGTCAGCGAGCGCGGCCTCGGCGTCGGAAACGCGCTGCCGGCCTTCCCGCTCTGCTGCAGCATCGTCCTCTGCGTCCAGCTCTGCAGCAGCAGCTCGTCCAGGCCCGTGGAGGCGTAACAGTCGCGATGGGCGAACCGGCCACCGTGACGACGCTGCCGATCCGGCCGCTGCTCAAGCCGTGGTATCGCCTCTCCACGAGCGAAACAGGAGCGGTGCTCCGATACGGGAGCTCGGTGCTCGAATTCGAGGGGGCTGCCGCGGCAGCGTTCCTGCCGCACCTCCTGCCCCTGCTCGACGGCACGCGGACGGTCGACGAGATAGCGTCGCGCCTCGGCGAGCCGGTTCGCCCCGCCATCCACCATGCCCTGCAGGTGCTCGCGGAGCGCCGGCTGTTGATCGAGCCGTTCCCGGCGACGATCACCCCTGCGGCCGCACGCACCGTGGAGTTCCTCGTCGCGACCGACGCGTACGGTCGCGCCGGCGCCGATGTGCTCTCGGGGTTGGCACGTGCCCGCACTGCGGTGGTCGGATCGGCTCCCGCGGCGCCGTCCATCGTGACGGCACTCGAGCAGGCAGCGGTCGGCTGCGTCGAGCAGGCCGGCTGGGAGGACGGCGCTGAGCGCGGCGTCGACCTCGCCGTCGTCGTGCCGTCCGCCGGCGAGATACCCCTTCTGCCCGACTGGAACCGCCGCATGCTGGAGACGTGCACATCGTGGCTCCAGGTACTCCCGTTCGACGG
>DATFMW010000171.1:0-6480 GCA_035266765.1 Gaiellaceae bacterium
CGCGGCTACGTGACGAAGACGATCTCGGGCGAGGAGCTGACCGAAGCCGTGCACCGGACCGCCGACGGCGACGCGGTGTTCTCGCCGCGGCTCGCCGGGTTTGTGCTCGACGCGTTCCGGAGCGGGGAGGCGGCGGCCGACACCGAGCTCGACCAGCTCACCGCCCGCGAGCGCGAGGTGCTGCAGCTGATCGCGCGCGGCTACCGCTACAAGGAGATCGCGGCGCGGCTGCACCTCTCCGCGCGGACGGTCGAGTCGCACGTCTCCGCGGTGCTGCGCAAGCTCCAGCTCTCCAGCCGCCACGAGCTGACCCGTTGGGCAGCGGAGCGGCGACTGATTTGAGAAGGCGCCGCCCCGACATGCGCAGGGTGGCACGCCGGTGCCAGGCCCTCACCATGCGGCGAGCCGGCGCAGCCGGCTCGCTCGCGAGCGAGCGGAAAGCGGAGCGCGGGCAGGCGCGCGGAGCGCGCCTGCCCGCGCGTAGCGGGCGAAGCATGACCTACAGGTCGAACCGATCGAGGTTCATGACCTTGTCCCACGCGACCACGAAGTCGCGTACGAACTTCTCCTGCGCGTCGTCGGACGCGTAGACCTCCGCGAGCGCGCGGAGCTGGGAGTTCGAGCCGAAGACGAGGTCGACGCGGCTGCCGGTCCAGCGCACCTCGCCGGTCGCCCGGTCGCGCCCCTCGAACGTCTCCTCGGCGTCCGAGGTCGGCTCCCAGGTCGTGTCCATGTCGAGCACGTTCACGAAGAAGTCGGTGGTCAGCGACCCGGGCCGCGTCGTGAACACGCCGAGCTCCGACCCGCCGTGGTTCGCCCCGAGGACGCGCAGGCCGCCGACGAGGACGGCCAGTTCCGGCGCCGTCAGCGTCAGCAGGCTCGCCCGGTCGACCAGCAGGTGCTCCGCCGGCCGCGCGTGCCCGTTCGCGAGGTAGTTGCGGAACCCGTCCGCCGCCGGCTCGAGCACGGCGAAGGACTCCACGTCGGTCTGCTCCTGCGAGGCGTCGGTGCGTCCCGGGGTGAACGGAACCTGCACGTCGACTCCGGCGTTCTTTGCGGCCTGCTCCACGGCTGCACAGCCTCCGAGCACGATCAGGTCGGCCAGCGAGACCTGCTTCGGGAACTCGTTCCCGATCGACTCCAGCGTCGTCAGCACCGTCGCCAGCTCGGCCGGGTTGTTGACCTCCCAGCCGTTCTGGGGGGCGAGACGGATGCGCGCCCCGTTGGCTCCGCCGCGCTTGTCGGTGCCGCGGAACGTCGACGCCGAAGCCCAGGCGGTCGAGACGAGCTGGGAGATCGACAGCCCCGAGGCGAGGATCATGGCCTTGAGGGCGGCGACGTCCTCCGCTCCGATCAGCTCGTGCGTGACCGGCGGGACGGGGTCCTGCCAGAGCTGCGGCTCCGCGGGGACGAGCGGGCCGAGGTACCGCGAGACCGGCCCCATGTCGCGGTGGGTCAGCTTGAACCACGCCTTCGCGAACGCGTCCGCGAACTCCTGCGGGTTCTCGTGGAAGCGCCGCGAGATCGGCTCGTAGACCGGGTCGAACCGGAGCGACAGGTCCGTGGTCAGCATCGTCGGCAGACGCTTCTTCGAGGTGTCGAACGGGTCGGGGATGATCTCCTTCGCGTCTTTCGCCACCCACTGGTGCGCACCGGCCGGGCTCTTCTCGAGCTCCCACTCGTAGCCGAACAGGAGGTCGAAGAAGCTCGAGCTCCACCGCGTCGGCGTCGTCGTCCAGGTCACCTCCAGGCCGCTCGTGATCGCGTCGCCGCCCTTGCCGCTGCCGTAGCTGCTCGCCCAGCCCAGGCCCTGCTCCTGCAGCGGCGCGGCCTCGGGCTCGGGGCCGACGAGGTCTGCGGGGCCGGCGCCGTGCGTCTTGCCGAAAGTGTGACCGCCGGCGATCAGCGCGACCGTCTCCTCGTCGTTCATGGCCATGCGGGCGAACGTCTCGCGGATGTCGTGCGCGGCGGCGAGCGGATCCGGGTTGCCGTTCGGCCCCTCCGGGTTGACGTAGATGAGGCCCATCTGGACCGCGGCGAGGGGATTCGCGAGGTCGCGGTCGCCGCTGTAGCGCTCGTCGCCGAGCCACGTGGCCTCGGCGCCCCAGTCGGTCTCCTCGGGCTCCCAGACGTCCTCGCGCCCGCCGCCGAAGCCGAACGTCTCGAACCCCATCGACTCGAGGGCGCAGTTGCCGGCGAGGATCATCAGGTCGGCCCAGGAGATCTTCCGGCCGTAGCGCTGCTTGACCGGCCAGAGCAGCCTGCGCGCCTTGTCGAGGTTGGCGTTGTCGGGCCAGCTGTTGAGGGGCGCGAAGCGCTGCTCGCCGGAGCCGGCGCCACCGCGGCCGTCGCTGATCCGGTACGTGCCCGCGCCGTGCCACGCCATGCGGATGAGGAGCGGCCCGTAGTGGCCGTAGTCCGCCGGCCACCAGTCCTGCGAGGTCGTCATCACCGCCTCGATGTCCTTCTTCACGGCCGCGAGGTCGAGAGTCTTGAACTCCTCGGCGTAGTCGAAGTCCTCGCCCATGGGGTCGGCCAGGGGGCCGTTGTGCTGGAGCTGCTTCAGATCCAGCCGATTCGGCCACCAGTCGCGATTCGACCTGGTCGCCGTCGTGTGCTCGACCGGGCAGGTGCTCTCGTCGTCCATAGCTCTTCTCTCCTCTGGCTGCAGCAGGATTGTCGGGGGGTTACGTTCGGGACCGGGACACGCACGCCGGACAGCGGCCCCAGTAGATGACCTCGGCCTCGTCGATCTCGAACCCCGCGGCGTCGCCGGGGCTGAGGCAGGGCGCGTCGCCGAGCGCGCAGTCGACGTCGACCGTTCGCCCGCAGTCGCGGCAGACGAGGTGATGGTGGTTGTCGCCGACGCGGGTCTCGTAGAGCGCCGCGCTCCCGGCCGGCTCGATCCTGCGGACGATCCCGGCGCCGTGGAACGCCCGCATGATGTCGTAGACGGCCTGGGTCGAGAGGGTTCCGAGCTGCGCGCGGGCGCCGGCCTCCACCTGCTCGACCGTGACGTGGGCGGGCAGCGACGAGAGCGTCTCCAGCACGGCGAGCCGCGAGGCGGTCACGCGGAGTCCGCGGGCCCGCAGCACCTCGGCGCGGTCGTCAGCCATCCGCCCGAGTATACGCGCACACTGGAACCGTTCCAATCACGGAGTCGTTCCGGATTGGCGGCGGGCCGGCTACGCGACGATGTCCCGGAGAGCCTGCGCCTCCGGGAGATGCTCGAGCTTCTTCAGCGTGTTGTTCTCGATCTGCCGGATCCGCTCGCGGGTGACGCCGAATGCGCGACCGACCTCCTCCAGCGTCCGCGGCGGGCCGCCGTGGAGGCCGAAGCGAAGCTCGATCACCTGGCGCTCCCGCTCGGGCAGCGCGCCGAGCGCGCACTCGATGTCCTCGCGCCGGAGCGAGAGGTGCGCGGTGTCGAACGGCGACTCCGCCGCCTGGTCCTCGACGAAGTCGCCGAGCGAGGAATCCTCCTCCTCGCCGATCGGCTTCTCGAGCGAGACCGGCAGCTGCGCCATGCGCAGGATCTCGCGCACCTCGTCGGGCTCGATCTCGAGCTCCTCGGCGATCTCCTCCGCGTTCGGCTCGCGGCCGAGCCGCTGTACGAGCTGGCGCTCGATGTGCACGACCTTGTTCAGCTTCTCGACCATGTGCACCGGGATCCGGATCGTGCGGGCCTTGTCGGCGATCGCGCGCGTGACCGCCTGGCGGATCCACCAGGTCGCGTACGTCGAGAACTTGTAGCCCTTGCGGTAGTCGAACTTCTCCACCGCACGGATCAGGCCGAGAGAGCCCTCCTGGATCAGGTCGAGGAAGGAGAGGCCGCGGCCGAGGTAGCCCTTCGCAATCGAGACGACGAGGCGGAGGTTCGCCTCGGTCATGGCGGTCTTCGCCACCATGTCGCCGCGCTCGATCCGCTTCGCGAGCGAGACCTCCTGGTCGGCGGTCAGGAGCGGCACCTTCCCGATCTCGCGCAGGTAGAGACGCAGCGAGTCGAGCGACGGCTCGACGGTGAGGTCGAGCTTCGGCGCGGCGACGACCTTCTCGTCTTCGGGCTGCGGCTGCTCGTGGGGCGGCGACTTGTACTGCTCGCCCTCGACGAGCTCGACGCCGTGGTCGATCAGGTAGGTGTAGAAGTCCTCGACCTGCTCCTTGGTGAGCTCGACGTCGTCGAGCCCCTTGACGATCTCGTCATAGGTCAGAAAGCCTTTCTCCTGCCCCTCGGCGACGAGCTTCTGGAGCTCCTCGACCTCGGGCAGCGAGATGTCAACGGTGAGCAAGTTTGCTGAACCTCCCGGCTGCGTGTCGTTGCGACGGCACTTGCGACGAACCAGACAACAGAGAGCCGGATGTACCCACCACCCGACCTCACCCTCGAAGTGAGCCGGATCTTAGTGAGCGGTTACGGATTCGTAAAGAAAATCGCTCACGTCACGAGAGCGACACGATCGCGCCCACCGGTTCGCCGCGGCTGTTCGTCACCGGAACGGCCGCGAGCGCGGGCAGGTCGAGGCCGAGACGGCCGAGGAAGACGGCGAGGGCGGGCGGCTGTGGGCGGGCGGCTCCGTCCTCGCACTTGAGCGCAACGCCCGTCCCGTCGGGACCGGCCGCGCAGAGGAGGCCCTCGGCGCCGCCCTTCGCGATCCAGCCGGGGGCGGCGCGCATCAGCTGGAAGTCGGCGCCGTCGGGGCCGCCGACGAGATCCGGGCGGGCGCGCATCGCGGCGGCGACACGCCCGCCGCCGGGCAGGCTCTCGAGCCGCGCGTAGGCGAGCGCCATCCGCTCGAGCGGGAGCGCGAAGGTGACGACGCCGCAGCCGTCGACAGCCGTCGGCAGCTCGTCCGCGTCGACGGCGGCGGCTTCGGCGTGGGCGTCGCGGCACGCCTGCTGCACCGGATGGTCGGGCAGGCGGTAGCCGCGCGGGTCCCAGCCGCGGGCCCGGCAGAGGGCGAGCATGCCGGCGTGCTTGCCGGAGCAGTTGTGAAAGACGCGCTCGGGCGGGCGGCCCTCCTGGAGGCCGAGCTCGAGGTCGTCCTCGGTCGCGGGCGCCTTCGCGAGGAGCGCGCGCACGGCCGCGATCTGGTCGGGCGTTGCGCGGTGCGAGGCGGAGGCGATCGCGACGTCGGCGTCGCCGAGGTCGTCGCGGGCGCGGACGAGCGGAAGCGCCTGGATCGGCTTCGAGGAGGAGCGCATGAAGCAGGTGAGCGACGCGTCGCCGGCCTCGGCGACGACCGCGCCGCCGCGGACGGCGACCGCGTGCACCCGGTGAACCGCCTCGACGACCCCGTTGCGCCGCACCTCGACGACGATCGGCTCACTCACGGATCGGCTCACTCACGCGCGGGAGCCTACGCGCCGCAGACCGAACCCGGCGCCACCAACCCCGGTGCTTCGGCATGCCGAAGCACCGTCACGATTCCGTCGCAACTGTGCAAAGGACACTGGCACTCGCGCGATTGCTTCGGCAGAGTCGTTGCATGACCCGACAACGCGATACCGCAGCGGGACTCTTCCACGTCTCGTGCCACTCCGTGTGGGACCTCGAGCTCTACCGCGACGACATCGACCGGACAAACTACGTCGCCGGCCTCGCACGGACGACGAGCGAAATCGGCTGGACGTGTGTGTCCGTCTGCGCGATGACGACGCACGTCCACCTGATTCTCGACGTGGACGAAGCCGCCCTCCCCGAGGGGATGCAGCGCCTCAACTTCCGCTACGCAGTGGAGTTCAACGCTCGCCATCGACGGCGGGGGCGTGTATTCGGAGCTCCGTATGACGCACGCCGGATCATCG
This sequence comes from Gaiellaceae bacterium, assembly GCA_035266765.1. Taxonomy (GTDB): domain Bacteria; phylum Actinomycetota; class Thermoleophilia; order Gaiellales; family Gaiellaceae; genus Palsa-739. Next base: position 5,806 of record DATFMW010000171.1, read on the forward strand.
ATGACGCATACCTCTTGACGGCATACAAGTACGACGCCTGGAACCCCGTCGAGGCCGGGCTCGCCAAGCGTCCCGAGCAATGGATCTGGAGTAGCTACGCGGCAGCGGTTGGGCTCAGCGACGCATTCTCCTTCGTCGATCCGAGCCGTGTCCTCGGAGTGGTCGGTGGGTCGCCGGAGGTCGCGGTCTCCCGGCTTCGCGCGTTCGTCGAAGAACGGTGACGCTCCTGCGACGGTGCTTCGGCATGCCGAAGCACCGCGGGGTGTGGAAAGCGCAGCGGGGGACAGATCTGTGGATAAACACCCCCGCGCGGCCCCGTTTGCACAATGGTCGGAAAATGCCGTACATTCCGGGAACATGGCCCGTTCAAGAGAGAAGAGCGAGCAGATCGTCACCCTGCCCTCCCCCGACTACGAGGCGGACGACGTCATGGTCGTGCGGGAGCCAGAGCAGCTGAAGGCGCTCGGGGACGACCTCCGCTCGCAGATCGTCGTGCTCCTCCGCGAGCGTGCCCGCTCGACCACCGAGCTCGCGGAGCTCGTCGACCTGCCGAAGGGCACGGTCGGCCACCACGTCAAGGTGCTCGAGAGGGCCGGCCTGATCCGCGTCGTCCGCACGCGCAAGGTGCGCGCGTTGACCGAGCGCTACTACGGCCGGACGGCACGCCTCTTCTTC
>DATFMW010000172.1:0-2147 GCA_035266765.1 Gaiellaceae bacterium
CACTCGTGGAGCTTGGGCTGACGCTGAACGAGGCGCGCGCCTACGGCGCCCTGCTCCAGCTCCGGACCGCGACGGCAACCGAGGTCGCCCGCACCGGAGGCGTGCCGCGCCAGAAGGTGTACGAGACGCTACGCGCGCTCAAGGAGCGCGGCTTCGTGCGTTCTGCGGCGGCCGCGGTGACGGCACATACGCCGGTGCCGCCGACCGAGGCGCTTGCCGCCTGGCTGCGCCAGCGCGAACACGAGCGGCGGCTGGAAGCCGAGCGCGACGAGGCGCTTGCCGAGCGACTGCGACAGACGCTGCCGCGGCCGCGCCGCACGAAGCCCCGGCTCGAGGAGCTCGAGGCGATCGTCGGGCGCGCCAGGACGAGTGAGGCACTGGAGCGTCTCGTCGGCTCGGCCGAGCGGACGCTCCACATGATGCAGCAGCCGCCTTTCCTCCAGGCCCGCTCGCGCTGGAACGAGGCCGAGGCGGCGGCTGCCGCCCGCGGGGTCGAGGTGAAGATCCTCTACACCCACGACGCCGCCGCCGACGAGAAGCGCTGGCTGCCGCTCGCCGACGCGGGCGGGCACGTGCGGGTAACCGACACCGTCCCGATGAAGCTCCTCGTCCGCGACGGCGCCGAGGCGATGATCTCGCTGCGTGACCCTGTCACCGGGGAGCAGGGGTTGACGAGCGCCGTCATCCGGCATCCCGACCTCGTCCGCCCGCTCCAACTGCTCTTCGACCGTGAGTGGAAACGCGGCCGGCGGCCGGCGCCGTCACGCGCGAGTAGCCGCTGATCGACTACGCCGTCGCCCGCGACTGCGCGGTCTCGAGCACGGCGTCGACGATCTTGTTGTAGCCGGTGCACCGGCAGAGGTTGCCGGCCAGCGCCTCCCGCACCTCGGCCTCGGTCGGGGCCGGATTGTGCCGGAGCAGCGCCTCGGCCGAGACGAGCATCCCCGGCGTGCAGAAGCCGCACTGGGCGCCGCCGTAGCGGACGAAGGCCGCCTGGAGGTCGCCGAGGTCGCCGTCGGGGCCGAGACCCTCGACGGTCGTCACCGCACGGCCGTCGACCTGACAGGCGAGCTGGAGGCACGAGACGACGGGTTGTCCGTCGACGAGCACCGTGCAGGCGCCGCAGTCGCCGGTCTTGCAGCCCCACTTCGTGCCGGTAAGGCCGATGACGTCGCGCAGGACGTCGAGCAGCGTCGCGTCCGGCTCTATCTCGCGCCGGTATGGGTCGCCGTTCGCGGTCAGCTCGAGCCTCATGCAGCCTCCTCCGGGAGCACGCCGTTGATCGGGGCCAACGCTCCGGCGGGCCAGCTGCCGGTGGCGCGCAACCAGGCAATCCGCAGGGCGCGCCGGACGAGCACCGCGGTCACGTCACGGCGATACTCGGCGGTCCCGCGAGCGTCGCTGATCGGCGAGCAGGCCGCCGCCGCGCGCACCCCGGCCTCGGCCGCGCTCTCGTCGGTGAGCTCGCCGCCGACGACGGCGTCGGCGGCCTCCGGCACGAGCAGCGGCACCGGCGCAACCGCCCCGAGCGCGACCCTCGCGGCGGTGACGGTCGTCCCCTCGACCTCGACAGCCGCGGCGACGCCGACTCCCGCGAGGTCCATCGACCAGCGGACGGTCTGGCGCAGGTAGCAGGATCCAGCCGACGCCGACGGGACGCGCACGCGGACGCCGGCGAGCAGCTCCCCCGGTCGCAGCGTCGTCCGCCCCGGCCCGGCGAAGAGCTCGGCGAGCGCGAAGGAGCGTGTGCCCTCGGGGCCGACGGCGTCCGCCTCGCCCTCGTGAACGAGCAGCGCGGGCGGCATCTCGGCGGAGGGCGTCGCGTGGCAGAGGTTGCCGCCGACGGTCGCCATCGTCCGGATCTGCACCGAGCCGAGCACGCGCGCCGCCTCGACGAGCGCGGGCGCGCTGCGGGCGAGCTCGCGGTCGAGCTCGAGCGTCCGGATCCGCGTCAAGGCGCCGATGTGCAGCGTCTCGCCGTCGCGCTCGAGGCCGGCGAGCGCGCCCAGCGGGCTGAGGTCGACGAGCCACTCGGCGCTCGCGCGGCCGACGCGCGTATCGATGAGGACGTCGGTGCCGCCGGCGATCGGGAGCGCGGCGCCCGCGTGCGCCGCCATGAAGGCGACGGCGTCGTCGAGCCCCTTCGG
>DATFMW010000173.1:0-4620 GCA_035266765.1 Gaiellaceae bacterium
GCCCGCGAAGTCCTCGAATAGCAGCCCCTTTGCTATCCTCCCGAGACCACATTTCGCCGGTTGGAGAAGTGGGCGCGACGCGCCCTTTTCTTTTGTCAAAGGAGACCGAGCTGACCACGACGTACGAACGCGAGAAGCAGCTGGAACGGGAGATCGCCCCGCGGGTCGCGCACGACCTGCCGGGTGTCGACGTGCTCGCGGTCGAGCTCGTGACACCGTCGCGCTTCTGCGTCTACGTCGACCATCCGGAGGGCGTCGACCACACGCTCTGCGTGCGTGTCACCGACCTTCTCCGCGACTACCTGCGCGAGTACACCGTGGACGTCTCCTCGCCGGGCAGCGAGCGCCCGCTCCGCAAGCCGGAGCACTTCGCCGGCGTCGTCGGCCGGCGGGTCGCACTGCGGACCGCGACGCCCGTCGGCGGTCGCTCGAAGTTCAAGGGCGAGCTGGCCGCAGCGGAGAGCGACACGTTGACGCTCCGCGTCGACGACACCGACATTGCCATCCCGTACGACGCCGTCGTGCGAGGGAACCTGATCGACGAGGGGTAGGAAGATGAGCCAGGAGATCATCGACGCGGTTCGCGAGATCGAGCGCGACAAGGGCATCGAAGAGGGCGCGCTCGTCGCAGCGTTGGAAGACGCGCTCCTCGCCGCGTACAAGAAGACGCCCAGCGCGAGCCGGCACGCCACGGTCGAGATGGACGACGCCGGAGACTTCCGCGTCTTCTCGATCGAGCTGCCCGCCGACATCGAGGAGCGGCTGATCGACGAGGCGCGCGAGCGCAAGCTCGAGGAGCTGGAGCGCCTCGAGGAGGAGACCGGCGAGCGCCAGCACACGCTCATCTCCGACGACGACCTCGACATCGACTGGTCCGATGTCCCGGAGGGCCAGGTCGAGCGCGCGGACGTGACCCCGGACGGCTTCGGCCGCATCGCCGCGCAGACCGCGAAGCAGGTCATCCTGCAGCGGATCCGCGAGGAGGAGCGGCGGATGATGTACGACGAGTACATCGACCGCGTCACGGAGGTCGTGACCGGGATCGTCCAGCAGGCCGGCGACCGCAACAACGTCCTCGTCGACCTCGGCAAGGTGGAAGCGCTGCTGCCGCGCTCCGAGCAGGTCGACGGCGAGCGCTACGAGCAGGGCTCGCGCATCAAGGCGGTCATCACCGAGGTGCGCTCCGGCACGAAGGGTCCGCAGGTGATCCTCTCGCGCCGCGACCCGGAGCTGATCAAGACGCTGTTCGAGCTCGAGGTGCCCGAGATCGCAGACGGGCTCGTCGAGATCCGCGGCGTCGCCCGCGAGCCCGGCTACCGCTCGAAGATCGCGGTCGAGTCGCATGCCCAGGGTGTCGATCCCGTCGGCGCCTGCGTCGGCCCGCGCGGCTCGCGCGTCCGCATGGTCGTCTCGGAGCTTCGCGGCGAGAAGATCGACATCATTCCGTGGAACAACGAGCCCGCGCGGTTCGTCGCGAAGGCGCTCTCGCCGGCCCGCGTCCGCGAGGTGTACCTCGACGACGACGCGAAGGAGGCGACGGTCGTCGTCCCCGACGACCAGCTCGCCCTCGCGATCGGCAAGGAAGGCATGAACGCCCGCCTCGCCGCGCGCCTCACCGGCTGGAAGATCGATATCCAGTCGGACACCGAGTTCGCACAGGCGGAGGCTGCGGTGGCCTACGGCGGCGCCGAGGGCGGCGCCATCGAGGATGTCTCGGGCCGCTGCTCCGCGGTGCTCTCGAACGGCAAGCGCTGCCCGAACGCCGCGCTGCCGGGCTCCCGCTTCTGCGGCGTGCCCGCGCACCAGGCGCTCGTGGGCACCGAAGCCGACAAGCCGCTCGTCGCCCCGCCGGAACCGGCCGCGGAGGCCGGGGCCGACGACGCCGACGTCGAGCCGGAAGAGGTTACGGCCGCCGTCCCCGTCGACTCGGGCGCTGAGGCGGTCGCGTCGCCGGAGGAGGAGCCGCGGGAGGACGCGTAGCTGTGGCGCAGCCGGTCAGGCAGTGCGCCGGCTGCGGCCGGCGGGCGCCGCAGCGAGAGCTGCTGCGCTTTGCGGCTCGCGACGGCGAGCTCGTCGCCGGCCGCGAGGCGCTTGGACGCGGTGTGTACACGTGCCGGCGTCTCGCGTGCTTCGAGCGGGCCGCCGAACGGCGCGGCTTCGCCCGCGTCCTGCGCGAGAACGTGCGAATCGATCCGGCGCTCCGGCGCCTTTACACTGAGGAGGTTCATGGCTAACGGAGGCAACAGACCGAACCGGCCGCTGCGCCCGCGTGGCGGTGGCCCGGGCGGCCGGCGGCGTCGCGTGGTGATCGACAACCAGGCGGCGCGCCCGAGGGATCCGCGCCAGGCGCGCGGCGGAGGCCACCAGGACGCCCCACGCCGCGAGAGCCGGCAGCAGGCTCCCGTGCAGCCCACCGGTCCTGTCTCCGTCGAGTCGGGAGTCAGCGTCCGCGATCTCTCGCAGGCGCTCGGCATCCCGATGCCGAACATCATCAAGACGCTCATGGGTCTCGGCCAGATGCGGACGGCGACGCAGTCGCTGACCGACGACGAGGTGCTGCTCATCGCCACCGAGGTCGGCCGCGAGGTCGTGATCAAGCACGCCGCCGACGAGGAGGAGGAGCCGGAGGCGTTCGACGACCCGGAGGAGGCGCTGAAGCCGCGCCCGCCGGTCGTGACGATCATGGGTCACGTCGACCACGGCAAGACGACGCTGCTCGACGCGATCCGCAAGGCGCGGGTCGTCGACACGGAAGCCGGCGGCATCACGCAGCACATCGGCGCCTACCAGGTGGACGTCGACGGGCGGAAGATCACGTTCCTCGATACGCCGGGCCACGAGGCGTTCACGGCGATGCGCGCCCGCGGCGCGAAGGTGACCGACATCGCAGTGCTCGTCGTCGCCGCCGACGACGGCGTCATGCCGCAGACGAAGGAGTCGATCTCCCATGCGCGCGCCGCCGAGGTGCCGATCGTCGTTGCGGTCAACAAGATCGACCTGCCCGACGCGAACGTCGATCGCGTGAAGACGGAGCTCGCACAGCAGGAGCTCCAGCCGGAGGACTGGGGAGGCTCCACGCAGTTCGCGGAGGTGTCCGCGAAGGCGCAGACGAACCTCGACGACCTGCTCGAGCGGATCCTGCTCGTCGCGGACGCCGAGCTCGACCTGCGCGCGAATCCGGCGGTAGAGGCCTCCGGCCCGATCGTCGAGTCACGGCTCGACGTGGGCCGCGGCCCGGTCGCGACGATGCTCGTCCAGCGCGGCACGCTCAAGGTCGGCGACGCGATCGTCGCCGGCGACGCGTACGGCCGCGTGAAGGCGCTCTTCAACTACAAGGGCGAGAAGCAGGACGGCGCGGGCCCGGGCGATCCCATCGAGATCCTCGGCTTCGACAAGCCTCCGGGCGCCGGCGAGCTCGCCCGCGTGGTCGAGAACGACCGTCAGGCGCGCGAGCTTGCGAACCGCCGTGCCGAGCGGCTCCGCCGCGAGCAGCTCGCGAATGCACGCCCCGCGGGCGTCTCGCTCGAGGGCCTGTTCGACCAGCTCCAGACCGGCGAGGTCTCCGACCTGAACCTGATCGTGCGCGGCGACGTCGTCGGCTCCGTCGAGGCGGTTGTCTCGGAGCTGTCGAAGTTCGAGCACTCGGAGGTGCGCCTGAACGTGATCGCCTCGGGCGTCGGCGCGATCACGCAGAACGACATCATGCTCGCGTCCGCCTCGGATGCGCTGATCGTCGGCTTCAACGTCCGGCCGAACGCCGAGGCGCGGGAGCTTGCTGCGCGCGAGGGCGTCGAGATCCGCACCTACGACGTCATCTACAAGCTCACCGAGGAGATCGAGCAGGCGCTCGTCGGCAAGCTGTCCGCGGTCACGACCGAGGACACGATCGGCGAGGCGGAGGTGCGCGCGCTCTTCAAGGTGTCGCGCCTCGGAACGATCGCGGGCTGCATGGTCACGAACGGCGTGATCAAGCGCAACGGGCAGGTCCGCGTCGTGCGCGACGGCACGGTGATCTACACAACGACGATCTCCCAGCTCAAGCGCTTCAAGGACGACGCCCGCGAGGTCGCCGAGGGCTTCGAGTGCGGAATCCTGCTCGACGGCTTCAACGACGTGAAGGAAGGCGACGTGCTCGAGGTGTTCGAGATGCGCGAGATCGAGCGGACGTCGCTCGACGAGTCCCCCTCTACGCCCGCCTCCTAGGAGGAGGCCGCCTTCGACCGGTGTGCGCCCGTTCGCTCGCGGTGTCGAGCGGGCGGGTGCCGCGGTCGGCTTGAATCAGGGCCGTGGCGAGCGGTTGGGTTGGCATCCTCACCTGCGAGTTGCACCTCCCGGAGGCGCATTCGCTGAAGGAGAAGCGCCAGTTCGTGCGCTCGGCCAAGGCGCACCTCCGCAACCGGATCGGCGCCTCGGTGGCCGAGGTCGACCACCACGACGTGTGGCAGCGCGCCCGCCTGACACTGTCGGTCGTGGCACGCGAGCACGGCGAGGCGGAGCGCCTGCTCGACGACGCGGAGCGCTGGCTGCGGGGCCGGGAGTGGGAGGTCTCCCTCCTGGAGCGGTCACTCCTCACCCCGGATGACTGACGTCCCGTTCGGCCGGCTGTGGACACATCGTCAC
>DATFMW010000174.1:0-3966 GCA_035266765.1 Gaiellaceae bacterium
TCGTGACGCTCGTCGCGCCCGAGCGGCGCGGGCGGCGGCTCGCCCGGTCGCTCGTCGTCGCGCTCACGGTCGCCGCCGCGGCCGCGTCGGTGGCCGCCGGCGCCCGCCTCGCGAGCTCGTCGGCGCTCACACGTTCCGGCCTGCTCGACGAGACGGGCGCGGCCTCCACGTGTGCGCGCGCGAAGCCCATGCCGACGACGAGCGCCGGCACCGTCGGGTACGCGCTCTCGGCGTTCGGTCCGAGCGTCTCCGCGAACTGTGTCACGGTCACGGTCCGGCCACTCGGAGGCGGACAGCTCTTCGCCGCCGCCTACCGCGGCTCGTTCGACCCGGCGCGCCCCACGCAGGGGTATCTCGGCGACCTCGGCACGTGCACGAACACCTCGGGGCGACCGCCGCGATTCTCCTTCCGCGTCCCGGCGGGCGAGCGCTTCGTCGTCGAGGTCGAGCAGTGCGGCTCCTCGGCCGACAAGCCCCAGTACGAGCTCGACGTCCATCGCACGACCCACCGGTAGCCCGCCGAACGCAGAAGGTCTGGTGGCCGCGACCGACCTGCGCGGGCGCGGCCCGCGACGCCGGGCACCCACGCGCGAGCGGAAAGCACAGCGCAGGGCACCGCGCGCGCAGCGGGCGCTGTCCAAGCGAAGCGGGGGAAGCGGCCCCGAGAGGATTAGAATCTCCAACCGACGGCTGCGCACAGCCAGTCGCCGTGACCGACCTGAGCGGGCGCGGCTCGTAACGCCATGGCCTCCGAGCCGCGAGCCGGCTCCGCCGGCTCGCACCCGAGCGAGCGGAAAGCGAAGCGCCAGGGCACCGCGCGCGCCAGCGCGCGCTGCCCCAGCGAAGCGGGCGACGCGGGAAAAGGGCGAAACGGCCCCGGGAGGAGTCGAACCTCCGCACGCAGATTCGAAGTCTGCCGCTCTATCCGCTGAGCTACGGGGCCGGGCCGGAGTAGCGTAGCCGGGTCGCTACGCGACGATGGGCGCGCCGTACTTCGAGCGCAGGTACGCGAGGTACGGCTTCGCATCGATCGTGGCGCCGGTCGCCCGTTGCAGCGTCTCCTGCGGCGTGAACTTCGCCCCGTGCGCGTGGACGTTCTCGCCGAGCCATTCGCGGAGCGGCGCGAAGTCGCCGCGCTCGAGCCGGTCGTCGAGGTCGCCGAGGTCATCGGCCGCCTTCTCCCAGATCTGCACGGACATCACGGTGCCGAGCAGGTACGTCGAGAAGTAGCCGATCAGGCCGGACGCCCAGTGCATGTCCTGGAGGACGCCGTGCGCGTCGTCGGGCACCTCGACGCCGAGGTAGTCGTGCATCTTCTGGTTCCACGCCTCGGGCAGGTCGCGAAGCTCGATCCGGCCGTTGACGATCTCCTGCTCGAGCTCGAAGCGGAGGATGACGTGCATCCCGTACGTCACCTCGTCGGCGCGGATCCGGATCAGCGACGGCTGCACCTTGTTCACGCCGGCGGTAAAGCGGTCGAGGTCGACCGCGCCGAGCTGCGACGGGAACGCGCGCTGGAGGCGAGGATAGAAGAAGCGCCAGAACGGGAGGCTGCGGCCGACGAGGTTCTCCCAGAGGCGGCTCTGCGACTCGTGCAGGCCGAGCGAGGCGCCCGTCCCGATCGGGAGGCTCGCGAACCGGTGCGGGATCTGGTGCTCGTAGAGGCCGTGCCCGTACTCGTGCATCGTCGAGAAGACCGACTCGAGCGAATCCGGGTAGTAGTGGGTCGTGATGCGGATGTCGTCGTTGCCGGCGCCCGCGGCGAACGGGTGCTCGGTCGGGTCGACGCGCCACGTGCCCGGCCGGGTGCCGAACATCTCGATGATCTCCCGCGAGAGCGCGATCTGCTCCTCGATCGGGTACTGGGTCTGGAGGAACGAGTCGTCGACCTCGCGCTCGCGCAGCTCCGCGATCAGGGCGACGAGCTCCGGCTTGATCTCGTCGAAGATGCGCCGAACCTCGGCGGTCTCCATCTCCGGCTCGAAGTCGTCGAGCAGGACGTCGTACGGCTCGCTGCGCGGCTCGAAGCACTCGATGTAGCGGTGACGCAGCTCGACGTTCCGCTCGAGCGCCGGCAGGAACCGCTCGAAGTCGGAGGTCGCCTTCGCCTCGAGCCAGGCCGGCGCGCCCGCGGAGGCCGCGAGGGCCATCTCGGCGGAGAGCTCGGGCGGCACGCGCACGGCCTTGTCGTAGCGGCGCCGGGCGACCCGCACGAGAGCCGCGTCGTCGGAGTCGGGGTCGAGCGACGCGACGACCGGCTCGAGCTCGTCGAGGAGGCGGCCGATCGCCGGGTCGATCAGCTGCTCGTGGGAGAGCCGCTGGAGCAGCGCCTGGTGGCGGCCGCGGATCGGAGCGCCCGCCGGCGGCATCTGCGTCCGCTGGTCCCACGCGAGCAGCATCGTCAGCGAGTCGAGGGCGTGAACGTCCTCGAGGCGGGACTTCAGCTGGGCGAGTGCGTCGGCCACCGCGGCTGAGACTACCTCAGGCAGACGCGGCGCCCCGCGCCCGCGGATCGAGCCAGCCGAGCACCAGGTCGGCGACGAGCATGAAGACCGCGACAGTGCCACCGATCACGACGAGGATCGCCGTCATCGCAAACGGGTCAGCCTGCCCAAGCGACTGGAAGAAGAGCCAGGCGAGCCCGCCCATGTTGAAGACGTAGTCGACGGCGAGGGACGCCCCGACGACTGCGCCAAACTCGAGCGAAAGCACGCTTACGAACGGAATCAGCGAGTTCCGAAGCGCGTGCCGGACGACGACCCGCCGCTCCGGCAGCCCTTTGGCGCGCGCGACAGTCGCGTACGGCTGCCGGAGCGAGACGAGCATCGCGGAGCGGATGTACCGGCTGTAGACCCCGACGAGCCCGAGCGAAAGCGTCGCCGCCGGCAGCGTCATCGTTCGCACCCAGCGCACGAGGCCGCCGCCGGGTCTACCGTCGTAGAACCAACCCGTGGGGCCGAGCCAGCGAGCAAGCAAGACGCCGACGAGGAACGCTGGCATCGACCAGGCGCCATACGCGAGCAGCCGCAGGAGCCCGTCGACCAACGAGCCGGGTCGGCGGGCGGAGACGATGCCGATGCCGACGCTCATCACGACGACGAGGACGAGCGAGACCGCGATCAACTGGACGGTGACCGCGGCCGCCGACCACAGCGCAGGCCCGATCTCCCCACCCTGGCCGAAGCCGCGCACGTTCATCACAGTTGTCCCGAATCCGTGCGTGAACAGGCCCTTCAGCCACAGCAGGTAACGGAGAAGGATCGGGTCGGTCAGGTGGTACTCGTGCTGGAGCGCGACGCGCTGCGGACTGTGGCGTCCCGCGAGGATGATCGGATACGTCGGGTCGAATGAGAGCCCGAACGCGCAGAACGCGCCGAACGAGATCGCCCAGACCATCGAAACACCGAGGGCGACACGCCGGACGACGTAGACGAGCATCAGCGCTCCACCGGGTTGAGGGCGTCGTCGAGGGTGTCGCCGGCGAAGTTCACGCAGACGAGCAGCAGCCCGAGCACGACCGACGGAATCGCGTACAGCCACCACGGCGTCGCCGCGAGCCCGACCCCCCGCGTCGCGTCCGCGACGAGACCGCCGAGCGTCGGATAGTCGGCCTGCTGGCTGCCGTAGTTGAAGAAGTCGACGGTGGCGATGATCACGATCGACTGGCCGATCGTCGCGGTCGCACCGACGATGACCAGGCCGAGCGAGTTCGGGAGCAGGTGCCGCACGATCACGCGCACACCGGAGGCGCCGGCGGCATGGGCGGCCTCGACGAACTCGCGGGCCCGCAGCGAGACGAAGCTCGCGCGGACGACCCGGGCGATCGACGTCCACAGGTATCCCATCAGCGTGACGCCGAACCAGACCGGGGCGATCGGAGCCTTGTAGACGGCGACGAGGACGACGATCGCGAGCGCCGGCATCGTCACGACGACCCCGGTGAGCCAGCCGACGATCGCGTCGACG
>DATFMW010000175.1:0-4117 GCA_035266765.1 Gaiellaceae bacterium
CGCGCTGCCCGCCACCGATGAAGCTCGCGAAGACGACGACCATCACGGCGGCCGCCGCCGTGATCACGCGTCCCGTCCTGATCAGCCCCTCGCGCACGGACTCCGAGGTGTCGGCGCCGTGCGTCCACTCCTCGTGGATCCGGCTGACGAGGAACACCTCGTAGTCCATCGAGAGCCCGAACACGATCGCGAACATCATGACCGGCAGGAACGCCTGGATCGGGCCGCCGGAGATCCCGAGCAGACCGCCGAACCAGCCCCACTGGAAGACCGCGACGACGACGCCGAGCGAGGACGCGATCGAAAGCAGGTTCATCACCGCCGCCTGCAGCGGGATCAGCAGCGAGCGGAACACGACGAGCAGAAGCAGCGCCGAGAGCAGCACGACGGCCGCGACGAAGATCCACAGCTTCGATCCGATCACGTGCGCGAAGTCGATCTGCGCGGCGGTGAAGCCGCCGACGCGGACGACGACGCCGGTCTCCTGCTCGAGCGGCGGGATCGCGCCGTCGCGGAGGCGGGAGACGAGCGCCTCGGTCTGCGCGCTCTGCGGCGACGACGCCGGGTAGGCCGACAGCGTCGCGATCACGCCCGACGGGCTGGCGCGCGGCGGCGTGACGGCGGCGACGTCCGGATCGCGGCGGAGCGTGGCCGCGAGTCGGTCGAGCGGCGCCGTGTCGCCGGCCCGGGGCAGCTTCGCGACGACGAGCAGCGGCCCGTTGAAGCCCGGCCCGAAGCCCTGGGCGAGCAGGTCGTACGCGCGCCGCGTCGTCTGGCCGCGTGGGTCGTTGCCGGCGTCGGTGTTGCCGAGCCGCAGGCCGAGCACCGGCGAGGCGAGCACGAGCATCACCGCCGCCGCGGCGAGCGCCGACAGCGCCGGGCGCCGCTGGATCGCCCGGATCCACCACTCCCAGAAGCCGCGCCCCGGACGGGGCTCGTGGAGCCGCCCCGCAAGCCGCCCCCCGCGCCCGATCCGGTGGCCGGCGAAGCCGAGCAGCGCGGGCAGCAGCGTCAGCGACGCGGCGAGCACGAGCAGCACCGCGATCGACGACGAGACGGCGAGCCCGTAGAGAAACCCGATCCCGAGCGCGCACATGCCGAGCAGCGAGATCACGACGGTGACGCCCGCGAAGATCACGGCGCGGCCCGCAGTGTTCATCGCGACCCCGATCGCGTGCATGACGTCGCCGCCGTCGACGCGGTACGCCTCGCGGTAGCGCGTGACGATGAAAAGCGCGTAGTCGACGCCGACGCCGAGACCGATCATCAGGGCGAGCTCGCCCGAGAAGTCCGGCATCTCGAGCGCCCGGCTCAGGAGCGCGACGATCCCGATCCCGGTGCCGAGCCCGCAGAGCGCGGTCACGATCGGAAGGCCCATCGCGAGGAGCGAGCCGAAGCTGAGCAGCAGGACGGCGATCGCGGCGATGAGGCCGACCACCATCGTCGAGCCGATGGCCGTCTTCTGCGCCTGCTCGATCGCGCGGCCGGCGAGCTCGACCTGGAGCGCCGGCGAGCGGGCCGACTCGGCAATCGAGATGACCCGCTGCGTCGTCCCGTTTGCCTCCCGGTCGAGGACGACGGTCGCGAACCCGATCGAGCCGTCGGCAGAGAGCGCGCGGGTGCCGGGCGCGAACGGGCCCGCAACCGCGGAGACGTGCCGCAGCTTCGCGACCTGGGCGAGCGTGGCGGCGATCGTGCGCCGGTTCGCCGGGTCGGCGAGCGTGCCGGTGCGCGCGCGGAAGACAATCTGGTCGCGGTCGCCGGATTGCTGCGGGAAGCCGGCGGCGAGCAGTTCGCGCGCCTGCTGGGAGCCCGTCTTCGGCAGGTGAAAGTCGTTGACGTAGCGGCTACCGGCGCCGAGCGAGACCCCGGCGCCGGCGGCGAGGACCACGAGCCAGAGCGCCAGCACGAGGCGGCGCCGGGTCGCGCACCAGCGGGCCAGCGTCAGCATGCGCTCCAAGCGTACGACGAGATGGCGGCGCGCCGATCCGCGCGTACGCGGATGGGCGCTGCGGTGTCCGAGCGGAAGATCGAAGGACAGACGCCAAGGGAGGAGAGATGACCGCCCACGAACCCGAGCCTGACCTCGCCGCCGTCTCGACCGAGCTCGTCGAGCGGCTGCGCACGGCGCGCGTCCACTACGAGGTCATGCCGCACCGGCGCACGTCGACAGCGGCCGGCGAGGCACGCGTCCTGCACGTCGCCCCCGAGGAGACGGCCAAGACGCTGATCGCCCACGCGGGCGGCGAGCACGTTCGCGCCGTCGTCCCCGCGACCCGCCATCTCGACCTGCAGAAGCTCGCCGACACCATCGGCGCCGACTCCGCGACCCTGCTCACCGAGCACGAGCTGGCCGAGGGGTATCCCGGCTTCGAGCTCGGTGCCGTGCCGCCGTTCGGCGGCCCCGAGGAGCGGGTCGTCGTCGACGACGAACTGGCGAGCCGCGAGCACGTCGTCCTCGAGGCGGGCGTCCACGACACGTCTCTGCGGCTGAAGGTGAGCGATCTGCTCGCCGTCGCGCACGCAGAGGTCGCGTCGATCGCCCGGCCGTAGACGCCGCGCGAGGCGACGGAGCCGCGTGTTCGACTCGCTCGTCGACCTCCTGACGCACTCCGAGTGGGCGTACGTCGTCGTGTTCGCGGTTGCCGCGATCGACGCGGTCTTCCCGGCCGTCCCGAGCGAGGCGACCGTGATCACGGCGGCGGCGCTCGCGGCCTCGGGCCGGCTCAGCCTCGCGGCGGTGTTCGTCGCCGGGGCAGGCGGCGCGCTCGTCGGCGACAACGGCGCGTATGCGCTCGGCCGGCTGTCGGCGTCGTGGGTACGACGGCTCGCCCGCTGGGAGCGCGCGCAGGCCGGAATGCACTGGGCAGAAGGGGAGCTCGCCTCCCGCGGCGGCACGATCGTCCTCGTCTCGCGGTTCATCCCGGGTGGCCGCACCGGGACGATGCTCGCCGCGGGCGTGACCGGCTTCCGCTGGCGCCGCTTCGTCCTCCTCGACCTTGTCGCCGCCGTCTTCTGGGCCGCGTACGGGACGGGCCTCGGCGCGCTCGGCGGCGTCGCGTTCGCGCACCGGCCGCTCTACGCGGTCGGTCTCGCGCTCTGCCTCGCGCTCTGCCTCGCGGCGGCGCTCGAGGGCGGGCGGCGCCTGCGGAAAACGCGCAAGGGGCGTGGGAGAAGCCCGGATGCCTCGCCGGACGAGGGCGCCTAGGCTGGTCGAGAAAGGACGAAGGGGAGTATCCCGCGTTGGCGCTTCGTCAGCACGGCCCTCGGGTCCGGAGCGCCTGCCCCCTCTCGGGTCGGAGAGACCTTCGTGTAGCACCGGACGCCGGACGGCCGCCATCGCGTCCCACCGGCCCCGGTCGAGGGAGTGAGGAGGCCGAAGATGACCACCGCTCACCACCCCGCCACCGTCAACCCAGGCTCCGGTCGGGCCGCCGTCTTCGGACGGGTGCTCGTCGGCGTCGACGGAACCGAGCCCGGGTTCGAGGCGTGCCGCCAGGCCGCCGTCCTCGCCGAGCCCGACGCCGCGGTCGAGGCGGTGTCCGTCGTCCATCTCTCGGACGCGATCCAGGTCGGGTTCGCGGCCCAGCGCGCCGCGGACGAACTCCAGGAGGATGCCGTCGCGGCGCTCGCCGAGGCGGGCCGCATCCTCGGCGGCCGCGCCGACACACGGTTTCTGAACGGCTTCGTGACGGATGCGCTCCTGCGCGAGATCGGCGAGTTCGAGGCGACCGTCGTCGCCATCGGGTCCCACGGGCACCGGCGTGCGACCGAGATTCTGATCGGCGGCGTCGCCGGCGATCTGCTGCACCGAGCGCCGTGCTCGGTTCTCGTCGCGCGGCCGCCGCTCGAGCCGGACGGATTCCCGCGCCCGATCGTCGTCGGTATCGACGGCTCACGCGAGTCGGATGCCGCCTTCCGGGCCGGTGAGCGGCTCGCGGCGCGCTTCGGCATGCCCCTGGAGACGATCGTCGCGACTCGCGGCAAGGGCGTGGACGTCGCGAAGGTGCACCTGCGCGCAGCGCTCGCACGCGCCGTCGACGCGCACCCCGTGGACGCGCTCGTCGAGGCGGGACACGGCGCGGGCCTGCTCGTGATCGGCAGCCGCGGACTGCAC
>DATFMW010000176.1:0-4283 GCA_035266765.1 Gaiellaceae bacterium
TGCAGCCCTTGGGCGGGCCCGTCGTGCCCGAGGTGTAGATGAGCGTCCCGAGGTCGTCCTCGCCGATCGCGGCCGCGGCCTCGGCGACCGCGTCCGGATGGCGGCTGCGGCGCGCGCGGCCCTCCTCCTCGAGTGCGGCGAACTCGCCGAAGCCGAGGATCCCGGCGAGGTTCGGCAGCTCGTCGCGCACCTCCTCGAGCTTCGCCCGCTGTTCGTCGTCCTCGGCGAAGGCGAGCACGGCCTCGGCGTGACCGAGGATGTAGGCGCACTCGCGCGCCGAGTTCGTCGGGTAGAGGCCGACGACGACCGCGCCGACGGCCGAGATCGCCCAGTCGAGCAGCACCCACTCGAGTCGCGTCTGCGCGAGCACCGCGACCGCGTCGCCGCGCCGGACACCGTTCGCGAGGAGCGCGTGGGCGAGCACGTCGACCCGTTCGCCCGCCTCCTGCCAGGAGACGGGCACCCAGCCGGACTCGTGCTCCTCGAGGTACGCGGGCGTCCCCGGGGCCTCCGCGAGGGCGAACCGCCAGAGCTCCGGGAGCGTGCGCTTTCCCGTGTACTCGGGCCGGATCGCCGGGGCTGGAGAGGGCGTCGCCATCCGGCATTCATCGTACGCGGGGAGGAAACCCGGCGCCTCTGGAGCACGAGGCCGGTCTCTTTGCGCTTCCCCGGGTGGCCATGCGGACGATCCGGAACGGCGAAAGCCGCCGGCGCCTCCAGCCCTGAGCGCGGCTCTCGCACGCGCAAGACGCAGGCGCGCGAGCGCGCCTGCGTCCGAAACTGTCCCTGCCTAGCGGTGCTGGGGCACCGCGGCCCCGAGCGCCTCGAGTTGCACCTGGAACAGGTACTTGTCGATCTTGCCCTGGTAGATGGGCACGCCCTCTTCCATGCAGACCCGGACAACCTCCTGCCGATCCATGCCGAGCTCCTCTGAAAGTTCCTCGGGCGTGAGGTGATTCGCCATACGGTTCCTGCTCCTTCCCGGGAACGAAAAAGCCCGCCGGCGTCGAGCGCACGGGCGGGCTAGTTCAGACCCTCGCTTGTCTCCTCGACGGGCCTCACTCGACCCGCCCTGCGAAAGCATTCATCCAACGAAGAATATGCCCTCATGAGGACGGACGGCAAACCGGGAATTCCCCGATTCATGGTCAGCGAGCTGGAGTGGCGCGGCACCCCGCTCCGCTACGCGGCCGGCGGCTCCGGGCCGCCGCTCGTGCTCGTGCACGGGCTCGGCGGCGCCGCCTCGAACTGGCGGCTCGTCGCTCCCGCGCTCGCGGCGGAGCGGCGCGTGATCGTGCCCGAGCTGCCCGGCCACGGTGGCTCGGCGCCGCTTCCGGCCGTCCCATCGGTCGACGTGCTCGCGGACGCGGTGCTCGCCGTGCTCGAGGCGGAGGAGGCGCTCCCGGCGGCGTGGGTGGGCCACTCGCTCGGCGGCCTCGTCGGGCTCCGGGCTGCCGTGCGGCGGCCCGAGGCGGTGCGCGGGCTCGTGCTCGCCGCCGCGGCCGGGATCTCCTCGACGACACGGGAGGCCGAGGTCGCGCTCGGACTGATCGGGCTTGCGCAGCCGGGCCGGATGATCGCCCCGTTCCGCCGCTCGTGGTCGCGCTCGCGGCTCGGGCGACGGCTTGCCTTCGGCTGGTGGGCCGTCTCCGATCCGGCCGGCCTCGACCCCGAGATGGCCGAGGCGTTTCTCGCCGGGCCGGCGGAGCACAGCGACACCGTCTCGGCCGGCAAGGCGCTCCTCGCCTCCGACCCGCGCCTCGAGCTCGACCGGGTCGCGTGTCCCTGCCTCTGCCTCTGGGGCGCTGACGACAACTGGGTTCCGCCCGGGGACGGGATGGAGTACGCCCGGCGGTTGCGCGCGCCGTTCCGGACGATCGCCGGTTGCGGCCACCTCCTGATCGGCGAGCGTCCCGACGCCTGCGTCGCCGCGATCCGCACGTTTCTCGCGGGTCTCGTCTAGCCGGCCGCCGCCGCGGGCTCGAACGGGATCACCTCCGCGCCCTCGCCGGAGCGGGGGCCGCCGAGGAACTCGACCCGGCGCGCGACCACCTCGACCGCGGTGCGCCGCTTGCCCTCCTCCTCCCACGAGCGCGACCTCAGGCGCCCGTCCACGGCCACCCGGCTGCCCTTGCCGAGGTACTCGGCGCACACCTCCGCCTGGCGGTCCCAGGCCGTCACCGCGAGAAAGTCGGCGCCGGCGTCGCCGCCGCGGTCGACCGCGAGCAGGAAGTTCGCCACGTTCTTGCCGTCGCCGACCTCGCGGAGCTCCACGTCGCTCGCGAGATTTCCGAGCAGCGTCACCACGTTCATGCGTCTCTCCTTCCTTGTCGCTTGCCGTCGACGCTAACCCCATAACGGTCACGCGGAGGCGCCGAGTCCGTGACGACTTTCCAGCAGTCCACAGCTACACTCGGGCGGCCCATGGGCCTCTTCTCCTCGATGACAGGCTTCGGTGGCCGCGACATGGCCGTCGACCTCGGAACGGCCAATACGCTGGTCTACGTCCGTGGCCGCGGGATCGTCCTTTCCGAGCCGTCCGTGGTCGCGATCGACCAGCGCTCCGGCGAGGTGCACGCCGTCGGTGTCGAGGCGAAGCGGATGCTCGGGCGCACGCCGGGGACGATCCAGGCGATCCGGCCGTTGAAGGACGGCGTGATCGCCGACTTCGACGTCACCGAGCAGATGCTGCGCCATTTCATCCAGAAGGTGCACCAGCACCGCTTCGCGCACCCGCGCGTCGTCGTCTGCGTCCCCTCCGGCGTCACCGGCGTCGAGAAGCGCGCGGTCGAGGAGGCGACGCTCTCGGCCGGCGCCCGCCAGGCGTACCTGATCGAGGAGCCGATGGCGGCCGCGATCGGCGCCGGCCTCCCGGTGGCCGAGCCGACGGGGAACATGATCGTCGACATCGGCGGCGGCACGACCGAGGTCGCCGTGATCTCGCTCGGCGGCATCGTCGTCTCCCAGTCGCTGCGCGTCGGCGGCGACGAGATGGACGAGGCGGTCGTCAACCACATCAAGCGCGACTACAAGCTCCTGATCGGCCAGCAGACCGCCGAGGAGATCAAGCTCGAGATCGGCTCCGCCTGGGACATGAAGGAGGAGCTCCAGGCCGAGGTGCGCGGCCGCGACATGCTCACCGGCCTGCCGAAGACGGTCATCCTCACCTCCGAGGAGATCCGGCGCGCGCTCGACGAGCCGGTCACTCAGATCATCGAGGCGATCAAGTCGACGCTCGACAAGACCCCGCCCGAGCTCGCCGCGGACATCATGGACCGCGGCATCGTGCTCGCCGGCGGCGGCGCGCTTCTGACCGGCCTCGACGAGCGGTTGCGCCACGAGACGCAGATGCCCGTCCACCTCGCCGAGAGCCCGCTCACGTGCGTGGCGGTCGGCTCCGGGCGCAGTCTCGAGGAGTTCGAGGCGATCCACCGCTCGAACCGCGCCCGCGCGCGCGGCCGCGGCCGCAACGGCAGACACTAGCCCGCTTCGCGGCGCGCTCGCGTAGGCCGGTCGCTCCGCCGGACAGCTCGGTCGCGTCTCCATCCGTTTCGTGCAGGCGTAACCTGGGCTCGCCGTCGGGAGCGGTAACCTAGGGCTTCCGTGGCGCCTCCGAATCGCAGCGCGCGCGTCGAGGTACTGGGCTCTTCTGTCCAGCGTTCTCGCTCGAACGCGTACCCGTCGAGGTCGCGCAGCGCGCTGGTCCGGCGGCTCGTGCTCGCCGTGCTCGTGCTCGGCGCGCTCGCGCTCCTGACGGTCTCGTTCCGCTCGCCGACCGCCGGCGCGCTCCACGATGTCCAGGGCGCCGCCTCATCGGCGCTCCGCCCGTTCCAGATCGCCGCCGACCGGGTCGCTCGGCCGTTCCGCGACGCGTACCGCTGGTTCGACGGGCTCACGAAGGCGAAGTCGCAGAACGCGGTGCTGCGGGACGAGCTCCGCACGGCGCGCGCGCAGGCGCTCGCCTACCGGGCGGCCGCGGTGAAGGCGCAGAACCTCGAGAGGCTGCTCAACTACGAACAGGGCGCCACGTACCCGAACGGCTTCCGGGCCGTGAACACGGCCGTGATCTCGTTCCCGTCCGGGCCGTTCACGAAGCAGATCGCGATCGCGGCCGGGGCAAACAAAGGGATCAAGCTGAACACGCCGGTGGTCACCGGCGACGGGCTGATCGGGCGCGTGACGAACGTCTTCTCGAAGACCGCGGTCGTCTCGCTCCTCACCGACCCGGACAGCTACGTGGCGGCACGCGACCTGAAGACCGGTGTGCGCGGCGTGATCCGGCA
>DATFMW010000177.1:0-3007 GCA_035266765.1 Gaiellaceae bacterium
GTCGCACGCTCGAGCTGCTCGGCCAGGGCGAGCGCGGTGGCGGCGTCGCCCTCGTCGAGCGCGAGCTCCGCGCTCCCGATCCGGGCCACCCAGCTCCGCGCCGCCTGGGCGAAGAGCGAGCGGGCCTCGTCGAGACGGCCCTGACGGCGCCGCAGCTCGGCGAGTCGCGCCGTTCCGTCGACGAGCGCACCGCGCCGGCCGCCGGCGAAGACCGCGAGCGCCGCCTCGAGCTCCTCCTCCGCATCTGTCCAGGCTCCCGTCTGGAGCAGCACCGCCGCGTACTGGGTCCGGCAGACGTTGAAGAGGGCCCGCAGCTCCCAGCGTTGCGCGAACTCCTTCACCTCGGCGCACCACTGGGTCGCCCGCTCCACGTCGCCCACCCGCTCGCACGCGGCGATGAGGTTGCAGCAGACCTTTCCGATCCACATCAGGTCGCCGATCTCCCCGGCCGTCGCCGCGGCGGCCGACTCGTCGAGCCGCCGCATCCCCTCGTCGACGAGACCCTCGTGGACGAGGGCGAGACCCTCGAGCGAGCGGCCGACGACCTCCACGTCCTCTCGGCCGAGCTGTGCCGCGATCGAGGTCCCCCGCTGGGCGGCGACCCGGGCCGCCGCCGGTGCACCCGAGGCCAGGGCCACCTCCGCCTCGCGCACCGCCTGCCACGCATGCTCGACGCTCAGCTGCTCGTCCGCCAGCAGGCGGGCCGCCCGGTCGAGCCAGCCGCTCGCGACGGCCGTGCGCCCTCCGAAGAGCACGGAATCCCAGGCGAGCGCGCCGGCGACGCGCGCGGCACCGAGGCCGTCGCCTCGACTCCGGTACAGACGGTAGGCGCGTTCGCGCGCGCCGATCGTCGCGTCGGCGTCGTCGAGCCACCAGTGGGCGACGCCGGCCGCCTCGAGGGCCTCGGGATCGTCGTCGAGGTCGCTGAGCAGCGCAAGCGCCTCGTCCCACGAACCCTGCGAGAGCGCCTCCCAACCTGCGGCGACTGCGTCGCTCACCCGCGGAGTATCGCTGCCTGACGCGGTTCCCGGCGTCTCGGCTGGGCGTACTCGACGTTCGAATAGTTCGACGCCGCGGGCCCTCGACGGGCGCGAGCGTATGCCACAGTGGCCGCACCCCCAAACAGAGGGAGCAGCACCATGACCGTACTCATCCGGAACCACGTCGAAGGCATGAACGCGTCGCGGTACGACGAGATCGCACCGCCCCTGATCGAGAAGCTCAAGACCCAGGCGGGGTTCCTGCTCCACGTCTCCTACGAGACGAACGCCGGCGAGTTCGTCGTCGCCGAGATCTGGGAGAGCCAGGAGCAGCACGCACAGTGGTTCGACGAGAACGTGAAGCCGAACCTTCCCGGCACTGCCTCGCACGAGGTCATGGAGATCCACAGCCTCCACCGGCCCTAGGACGCCGCGGAGTCCGCGGGTCCCCGCCGCTCCTCGTGGGCGGGGGCCCATGCCTCGAGCTCCGCGAACCGCAGCTCGAGGAAGCGGCGCTCGGCGTCGGAGTGGCGGGCGAACGGACACCTCTCGTCGCGACGATGCCGTTTCCGACAGGGGGAAGAGCGATTCGATAGGCTGGTAGTGCGACCGTCGTACCAATCGGCGCAAGCGAATCGCCTGTGGCCCAGCCGGAGGGCCGCGAGATCGCAAGAGACCCACAGCCGAGCGGGTTCAGCACACCCCGTGCCGATCGCAGCTCTCCGCGATTCGGCGTCACGCTCGAGCGGAGGAGGCGCGGAGTCGCGCCGATCGGGAAGGAAGGTCTCCTGCAATGGTGGATTCGGGAATCACGGGCGCCGTGGGTCTGTTGGCTTCTCCAGAGACGCGGTCGCCGGTTGGCCTGCCGGTTTCCCCGGCGGTCGTGCGGGCGCTGCTCGCCGGCCAGGAGTTGGAGCGCAAACGGCTCGCCCGCGAGCTGCACGACGAGACGGCGCAGGCGCTCACGTCGATCCTGCTCGGCCTGAAGGGGCTCGAGGGCCGGGTGGGAGAGGAGCCGCTGGCGGTGATCCGGGGCCTCGTCGGCTCCGCGCTCGGCGACGTGCGCCGGCTCGCCGTCGAGCTCCGCCCGCCGGCACTCGACGACCTCGGGCTCGGGCCCGCACTCGACCGGCTCGCGACGATCGTGGCCGAGAAGAGCGGGCTCGGAATCGAGGTCGACGTCGCCTTCCGCGGCGAGCAGTTGACGCCGGAGCAGGAGACGGCGCTCTACCGCATCGTCCAGCAGGCGCTGGCCAACGTGGTCAATCACGCCGACGCGCGCTCGGTGAGCGTCGTCGTGTGCGGTCGCGGCGGCGTCGTTCGCGCGGTGATCGAGGACGACGGTGCCGGCTTCGACCCGGCCGACGTGCGCGAGGGCGCCCTCGGCGTCGTCGGTATGCGCGAGCGCGTGCTCCTCCTCGGCGGCCGCTTCGAGATCGACTCGTCACCGGGCACCGGGACGACCGTCGTCGTCGAGCTCCCCACCCGGTGAGCCGGGCTGGGCGGCCGGTGTCGCCGTCTCGGCCGGGTGAGACCGCGAGCGCGACCTCGTCCACGTCGCACCACGCCCGGAAGGACGTCGTCTCTCCTGCGCGGACGGACGCCGTCAGGAGAGCAGGTGGCTCGTGACCGAGGCGATCCCGGCGCCGAACCTCGGGATCTGCGGCTTGTCGTAGTCCGGCGCGGCGACCCAGCGCTCGCGGCCCTGCGGGTCGATGAACCACATCAGCGCGCTGTGGACGACGTCGCCGGACTTGCTCGGCTCGACCGAGATGCCGTACGCGTGCCAGACACGCTCGAGCGCCGCCGTCGAGCCGGTGAGGAAGTGCCAGTTCGGGAGCCGGTCGAGCCCGTGGCGGCGGGAGAACGCGTCGACCTCGGCGGGGCGCTCGTGGTACTGGTTGACGTTGACGCCGAGGAAGACGACCTGCTGCGCCTTCGGGCCGAGCCGCTGCGCGGCGATCACGAACTCCTGCGAGACGATCGGGCAGAGGTCGGTGCAGTGCGGGTCCATCGGCTCGAGCACG
>DATFMW010000178.1:0-8025 GCA_035266765.1 Gaiellaceae bacterium
ACCCGTCGGAGCTGAAGTGCATCGTCGGCGCGCCGAGCCACATCTCGGCCGACGTCGCCGACGCGCGCGAGCAGGTGCGGTGGTTCCCGGCCATGGTCTCGAACCACGTCATGGATCTGATCGAGCGCTACGGCACCGACGGCAGCTCTGTCCCGAAGGCTCTCACCGACTACGTGCAGGCGCGGAAGTTCTACGACTACAACGAGCACTCGCGCGTCGGCGCGTCGCACGGCGAGTTCGTCACCGACGAGATCTGCGATCGCTTCTGCGTGCTCGGGGACGCCGCGCAGGCGACGGCGAAGCTGAAGGAGCTGGAGGAGATCGGCGTCGACCAGTTCAACATCTACCTCATGACGGACGGCCAGGAGGAGACGCTGCAGGCCTACGGCGACGAGATCATTCCGGCGTTCGCCGGCGCTGCCGCGTAGTACGCGGCCGCATGACTAGGCTGCCGCGGTGGATCTTCGCCACCTGCTCGAGCTGCGCCAGGCCTTCCCGCTCTCGTTCGCGCGGGACGGCAAGACGTTGCTCGTGTCGTCCGACCTGCCCGGGACGCGGCAGCTCTTCTGGGCCACGGCGAGCGGCGGTGAGCTCGACCAGCTCACCGACTCGCCCGAGCCGGTCGACGGGCAGCTCCTCCCCGACGGGCGGATCCTCCTGACGATCGACGAGGGCGGCAACGAGCGGACGCAGCTCTACCTGCTCGCGACCGAGCGGGACGCCATCCCGAAGCCGCTCGTCGTCGACCCCCGGTTCGTCCACGGCACGCCCCGCGCGAGCCGTGACGGGTCGCTGCTCGCGTACACGACGAACCGGCGCAACGGGCGCGACTTCGACGTCGTCGCCCGCAGCCTCGTCAACGGCGACGAGCGGTCGTTCGAGCTCGGCGGGTGGTGCCGCGTCGAGTCGATCTCTCCCGACGGCCACTGGATCGCGGCGGGCCGGATCGGCGCGCGCAGCGGCGACGGCGACCTGTACCTGCTCGGGGTGGAGAGCGGCGAGGTCGTCCACATCACCCAGCACGAGGGCGAGGCGGAGTACGGCACCCCGGCCTGGCTGCCAGACTCGTCCGGCTTCTTCGCTCCGACGAACGCGGGCCGCGAGACGCGCGCGATCGGCCGGTACGATCTCGCGGCCGGAACGTGGGCTGTCGTCCACGAGTCGGCCTGGGACCTCGACTGCGTCCTCGACGACGCCGGGCGGACGCTGCTCGTGATCGCGAACGAGGACGGCTACTCACGGCTCGAGCTCCGCGAGCCGGACTCGCTCGCGCTGCGCGCCGAGGTGCCGCTACCCGGTTCGGGGGTCGCCGAGCACGCGCTCTTCTCCCCGGACGGCTCGCTGCTGGCGTTCGCGTTCTCGACCCCGAAGCAGCCCTTCGACGTGTTCGTGTACGAGCTCGAGACAGGGAGCACCGTGCGGTCGACCGAGGCGGCGCGCGGCGTCGATCCGGAGGCGCTCGTCGAGCCGACGCTCCATCGCTGCGAGAGCTTCGACGGGCTCGAGGTGCCGGTGTTCCTGTTCGAGCCGGAGGGAGAGGGCCCGTTCCCGGTCGTCGTCGCGGTGCACGGCGGGCCGGAGTCGCAGTGGCGGCCGTGGTACTCCCAGAGCTTCGGGCCGCTCACGCAGCACCTCGTCGCGCGCGGCTATGCGGTCGCGGCGCCGAACGTGCGCGGCTCGAGCGGCTACGGGCGCCGCTACGAGCATCTCGATGACGTCGATCTGCGGCTCGACTCGGTGGCGGATCTCGCGGCGCTCCACGGGTGGCTCGCGGCGCGGCCCGAGATCGACGCGTCGCGCGCGGTCGTCTACGGGCGCTCGTACGGCGGCTACATGGTGCTCGCCGCGCTCGCGTTCCAGCCGGAGCTGTGGGCGGCCGGGATCGAGATGGTCGGGATCGCGAACCTCGTCACGTTCCTCGAGGACACGTCGGAGTACCGACGCGCCGCCCGCGAGCGCGAGTACGGCTCGCTCGACCACGACCGGGAGTTCCTCGAGCGCGCCTCGCCGCTGACTCGCGTGGGGGAGATCCGGGCGCCGCTCTTCATCGAGCACGGCCGCAACGACCCGCGCGTCCCGGTGAGCGAGTCGGAGCACATCCACCGCGTCCTCACCGAGCGCGGCATCCGCTGCGAGCTCCTGATCTACGAGGACGAGGGCCACACGATCGAGAAGCTCGAGAATCGGGTGGATGCGTTCACCCGAGCGGTCGCGTTCCTGGACGAGGTCCTCTGAGCGGCCGCTGCGCGGCCGCTCAGTTCCCGTCGCACCGCTTCGCGGCGACCCGCACGCCGCTTCGCGACGCGCGGGTCGCCGCTCTCGCTTTCCTGGTCGGGAACGGCGTCCGGTGCGCTGCGGCTGCCCGGATGCGGTGCGCCTTCGTGCCGCACCCGAGCGCGGTCGGGCGCGGCAATGACCGCGATGTCTCCGCGTGGACGCGGATACCATGGCCCCGCTGGCGCCTTGGCCGAGTGGTTAGGCACAGGTCTGCAAAACCTGGTACACCGGTTCGACTCCGGTAGGCGCCTTCTGCCTGAACGGGCCGGCTTTGCCGGCCCGTTCAGTTCCCTTCGCACCGCTTCGCGGCGAGGCGCTCGCCGCGGGGCGGCGTCGCGGCTCGCCGCTGTGCTTTCCTGCTCGGGAACCTCGAGGTCAAACGTCTGCGAGCCGCGCCCGCGCAGGTCGGTCGCAGCGACCAGGACGAGGGCAGGACATGTCCGCCGTGGACATGGCTCGGGGTCTGACCCCGGGACCTGTCCGTTCCGTCGCAGCACGTACGGAGGCGGCGGCGCTGGAGGGCGAGAGCGGTCGACCTCAGGCGCCGTCGACTTCGTGGCGCGCGTCCCACACGCTGTCGGCCCCCGCTGCGATGCCGGCCAGCCGCCGGTGTTCCTGAACGAGCGTCCTCCCGCGTGATCCGACGGCTTCACGCGGCCGGTAGGCATGTGGATGGTCGAACGCCTGCATCGCCTCGGCCTTCGGGACCGGCGCCGTGAACGCCTCGCCCGTGTGCAGGTCGTAGTACTCGATGCGGATGGCGTTCACGTCCGGCCTCCAGAGCAGCCGGACGAGGGTGTCCCCGTCGCTGCGTTCTGCGAGCTCCTGGCTCATTGCGGCTCCTTCCGCGCGATGCGCGTACAGGGACTCTCGCAAGACGGGCGCCGCAGCGGATCGGGCCGGACGCCGATCCTCAGTCCGTGGCTTCCACCGATTCGCGCGAGAATGTCTTCGTGCAGGTCTTCGTCACCGGAGGCGGGCGCGGGTTCATCGGCGGGCACGTCGTCCGTGCGCTCGGCGAGGCCGGGCACGGCGTCTCGCACGACTTCGTCGACGTTCGCGACCGCGCCGGATTGACCGACGCCATGCGCGGGGCCGAGGCGGTTCTCCACGTCGCCGCGCTCTACGACTTCACCTCGCCGGCAGCCGACTTCGTGGCCGTCAACGTCCAGGGCACCGCGAACGTGATCGCCGCCTGCCGCGCCGCCGGGGTACGGCGGCTCGTCGCGACGAGCTCGTCCGGGACCTGCGGCCCCGTGCCCGGACGCGCCGCGACCGAGGGCGACTCGCCGCCCGACTGGGAGCTCACCGTCCCGTACAAGCGGACGAAGGTCGCGGCCGAGCGGCTCGTGCTCGCCGCCGCCGACGGGCTCGACGCGCTCTGCGTCAACCCGACGACCCCGGTCGGCGAGGGCGACACCACCCCGACACCGACCGGGCGGATGGTGCGCGAGGTCGCCTCCGGCCGCTACCGGGCCACGCTCCGCTCCGGCGGGCTCAACCTCGTCGACGTGCGCGACGTCGCCCGCGGTCACGTGCTCGCGCTCGAGCGCGGCCGCACCGGCGAGCGCTACCTCCTCGGCGGCACCGACGTCACGCTCGCCGAGGCATTCGCCCTCGTTGCCCGCGTCGCCGGGCGGCGGCCGCCGCGGCTCCGGGTCCCGTACGCGGCCGTCCGCGCCGCCGGCCGGCTCGGGCTCGTCAACGAGCACGAGGCCGTCCTCGCCCGGGTGCCCGCCTGGTTCTCCTCGGAGAAGGCCCGCCGGGAGCTCGGCTACGAGCCCGGCCCCGTCGAACTCGCGATCGAGCGTGCCGTCGACGGGAACGCCGTCCGGCAGCCGCTCTAGCCTCGATGCAATGGCCAAGCCGCTCGAGGAGTGGACCGTGGCCGAGCTCCGCGGCGAGCTCGGGCGCATCGGCGACGAGCTCGCCCGCCGGGGCGCCGCCGCGCCCGGCAAGAAGGGCAAGGTCGACGTCGTCCAGGTCTGCGAGAACTGGGTGCGCGGCTACGCCTGGGACGAGACGTTCACCCGCGAGATGGTCGAGGACGAGCTGACCCTGCGCGAACGGCGAAACGGTCAGACGCTCCCGGCCTCCGACCGCGAACGGCTCCTCCAGCTCTGGCTCGCGCTCCGCGACGAGCGCGCCGCCCGCGCCGCCTAGCGCGTACAGCGCAAGCGCACGCGGTCGTCCGCGAGGTGGAAGATCCGTGTGGTGACGCCGAAGCCGGTCACCGGGTCCTGATGGACGGCGACCGAGCGACCGGCCGCGGGCACGGCGGCGGACACCGTGAGGCCGCTCGCCTGGCACGCGAGGACCGATCCCTCGTCCATGCGTCCCGGCGCGAAGGTCTTCTGCTCCCCGCGCGGGAGGATGACGATCGGGCTGCCGAGCGTCGAGCCCTCGATCACGCCGGGGGAGGTCCCCCCGAAGGCGATCCACATCGGCGCCAGCAGGGTCAGGAGCACGATCGCACCGACCGCGATCCAGGAGGACCGACCCTCCGCCGGCGCCCGGTCAAGCGACGAAACCATCAGGAACAGAAATAGCAGCCGCGCGAGCGGCTGGATCCCAGATCGGCGCTTTCCGGGGCTCTCGCGACCGCCTGCGCCCACCCTGGATCCAAGTGCGGAAAATCACTGCGGGCCTTCACCGATGCGACTTTGACGGGCTCCCGCAACGCTTTTCTCATGACCGAACGCCTGGTGGTGGACGGCAACGAGGCGGCCGCTCTCGTTGCCCACAAGACGAGCGAGGTCGTCGCGATCTACCCGATCACGCCCGCCTCGGCGATGGGGGAGCTCGCCGACGAGTGGTCGTCGAAGGGGCTCGTGAACCTCTGGGGCGACGTCCCCGACGTGATCGAGATGCAGTCCGAGGCCGGAGCGGCGGGCGCCGTCCACGGCGCGCTCCAGGCCGGCTCGCTGACGACGACGTTCACGGCCTCGCAGGGGCTGCTCCTGATGCTCCCCGACATGTTCAAGATCGCCGGCGAGCTCACGCCGTTCGTGATGCACGTCGCGGCGCGCGCGATCGCGACGCACGCACTCTCGATCTTCGGTGACCACAGCGACGTGATGGCCGCGCGCGGCACCGGCTTCGCGCTCCTCGCCTCCTCGACGGTGCAGGAGGCGCACGACTTCGCCGCCGTCGCGACCGCGGCGACCCTCCGCACGCGCGTCCCGTTCCTCCACTTCTTCGACGGCTTCCGCACCTCGCACGAGGTGAACGTGATCGAGCCGCTCTCCGACGACGACCTGCGCGCGCTCGTCGACGAGCAGCTCGTGCGCGCCCACCGCGAGCGCGCATTGAGCCCGGACCACCCGGTGATCCGCGGCTCCGCGCAGAACCCCGACGTCTTCTTCCAGTCGCGCGAGGCCGCGAACCCGTATTACGCCGCGGTCTCCGGCGTCGTGGCCGCCGAGCTCGACCGCTTCGCCGAGCTGACCGGCCGCCGCTACCGCCTCTTCGACTACGCGGGCGCACCCGACGCCGAGCGCGTCGTCGTCGTGATGGGCTCCGGTGCCGGCGCCGTCGACGAGGCCGTCGAGACGCTCGTCGCACGCGGCGAGAAGGTCGGCGTCGTCACCGTCCGCCTCTACCGCCCCTTCGACACCGCCGCGTTCGCGGCCGCGCTCCCCGCGACCGTGCAGGCGCTCGCCGTCCTCGACCGCAGCAAGGACCCGGCGGCGATCGGCGAGCCGCTCTACGAGGACGTCCTCTCCGCGCTGAGCGAGCAGGACCGCCTGCCCCGGCGTATCCTCGGCGGCCGCTACGGGCTCGCCTCGAAGGAGTTCACGCCCGCAATGGCCGCCGCCGTCTTCGCCGAGCTCGCCGCCGCGACGCCGCGCCGCCACTTCACCGTCGGGATCGAGGACGACCTCGGCGGGGCGAGCCTCCCGGTCGACCCCTCCTTCGGCACCGAGCCCGACGACGTCGTCCGCTGCGTCTTCTACGGGCTCGGCTCCGACGGCACGGTCGGCGCGAACAAGAACTCCGCGAAGATCATCGGCACCTCGACGCCGCTCTACGCGCAGGCGTACTTCGTCTACGACTCGAAGAAGTCGGGCTCGACCACCGTGTCGCACCTCCGCTTCGGGCCGCGGCCGATCCGCTCCTCGTACCTGATCTCGGATGCGCAGTTCGTCGCGTGCCACCAGTTCGACCTGCTGCACCGCATGGACGTGCTCGGCGTCGCCGCCGACGGCGCCACCGTCCTGCTCGCCGCGCCGTACGGCCCCGACGAGATCTGGGACCGGCTGCCGCGCGGGACGCAGGACCAGATCCTCGCGAAGCACCTGCGCCTCCACGTCATCGACGCGAAGCGCGTCGCGCGCGAGGCGGGCCTGCCCGGGCGCGTCAACACCGTCCTCCAGACGTGCTTCTTCGCGCTCTCGGGCGTCCTGCCCGCGAAGCGCGCGATCGGCGCGATCAAGGAGGCGATCGCGAAGACGTACGCGAAGCGCGGCCAGGAGGTCGTCGACCGCAACTTCCGCGCCGTCGACCTCGCCCTCGACGCCCTGCACGAGGTCGAGATCCCGAGCGCGGCCGGACGCGAGGCCGTTGCGGCGACGAACGGCCATGTCGCGGTCGTGGACGCCCCGCCCGACCTGCTCCGTGCGCTCATGGCCGGCGAGGGCGACCTCGTGCCGGTCAGTGCGCTGCCCGCCGACGGGACCTTCCAGCTCGGAACGGCCCACTTCGAGAAGCGGAACCTCGCGGAGGAGCTGCCGGTCTGGGACGAGACGCTCTGCATCGACTGCGCGAAGTGCGCGCTCGTCTGCCCGCACGCCGCGATCCGGATGAAGGTCGTCGACCACGCCGCGCTCGCGGGCGCGCCGGAGGGCTTCCGCTGGAAGGAGTGGCGCGGCAAGGATCTGCCCGGGATGGCGCTGACGATCCAGGTCTCGCCCGACGACTGCACCGGCTGCCGCATCTGCATCGAGACGTGCCCCGCGCACGACAAGCAGAACCCGGAGCACAAGTCGCTCGACGCGGCGCCCAAGCCGCTCGAGCTCGAGCGTGACCGCGCGAACTGGGAGTTCTTCCTCTCGCTGCCCGAGCTCGACCGGTCGCTCGTCCAGCCCGGCACCGTGAAGGGCTCGCAGCTGCTCCAGCCGCTGTTCGAGTTCTCCGGGGCCTGCGCCGGCTGCGGCGAGACGCCGTACCTCAAGCTCCTGACCCAGCTCTTCGGCGACCGGCTCGTCGTCGCGAACGCGACCGGCTGCTCGTCGATCTACGGCGGCAACCTGCCGACGACGCCGTGGACGAAGAACGCCGACGGCCGCGGGCCCGCCTGGGCGAACTCGCTCTTCGAAGACAACGCCGAGTTCGGCTACGGGATGCGGCTCGCGATCGACCACCAGGGCACGCAGGCGCGACGGCTTCTCACCGAGCTGGAGGGCGTCGTGCCGGACGCGCTGCGCAACGGCCTGCTCGAGGCGGACCAGTCCGGCGAGGCCGGGATCGCCGCTCAGCGCGCCCGCGTCGCCGAGCTGAAAGAGCTCCTCGGCGGTGTCGACGACCCGCGGGCGGCACGCGTGGCAGCGCTAGCCGACGCGCTCGTCGAGAAGTCGGTCTGGATCGTCGGCGGCGACGGCTGGGCCTATGACATCGGCTTCGGCGGTCTCGACCACGTCCTCGCCTCCGGCCGCAACGTCAACGTCCTCGTCCTCGACACCGAGGTCTACTCGAACACCGGCGGGCAGGCGTCGAAGTCGACGCCGCGCGGCGCGGTGGCGAAGTTCG
>DATFMW010000179.1:0-3368 GCA_035266765.1 Gaiellaceae bacterium
GTGATCGTCGGCGTCTCGATCTCGGGCGCGAAGCTCGACGGCATCCACGTGCGCCTCGCCGACGTGACGATCCGCAACTGCACGATCGACATGCTCGGCAACTCGCTCGGCCAGGGAATCGACATCTCCTACAACATGGACATGGGGATGAGCATGGTCGAGAACTGCACCGTCGTCGGCGGCATGCAGGGCATCGCGACGCACTCCTCGATGACGGACATCGTCGGCAACAAGGTGAGCCGCACCTCCCGGCTCGGCATCAACATGACCGAGATGTCGATGGGCACGGCGACCGACAACGAGGTGCGCGGGGCGCTCGGCGTCGGCATGTTCTGCAACGACCGCTCGGTCTGCATGTTCGAGCACAACACCGTCGTCGACACGAAGCCCGACCCGAAGTCCGGCGACCCGTCCCGCAACGGCGTCGGCCTGCTCGTGAGCTTCCAGTCGGAGGCCGACGTGCTCGACAACGAGCTGGCGGCGAACCCGGTGTCGAGCGCGACGATCACGAACTCGATCATCCGGTCGGCGAACTGGCGCCCGTAGGGCGCCGGCTCTGCGTTCGCTGAGGGTGCGCTGCAAGGGCGCCGAGCCCCGAGCGCCTCAGCTACCGTTAACCCGGTTAACGAAATGCCGAATACGCGCGAGATGACGACGGATGCGATGGCAGTTGCGGATGCGCTGCGTCCCTCGCTCCTCCGCGTCACCCGGGAGTTGCGCCGCGAGGCGCGCAAGGCAGGCGTGAGCTCCGAGCAGATCGCGATCCTCGTCTCGATCAAGTACGCCCCCGGCATCTGCGCCGGCGACCTCGCCCTCGGCGAGCGCGTCTCGCCGGCCGCGATGTCGAAGCTCGTGACGCGGCTCGAGCGCGACGGGCTGATCGAGCGCACGCCGAGCGAGTCGGACCGTCGCCGGGTCGGCTTGGCGCTGACCGCCGAGGGCGAGCGCACGCTGCGCCGCGTCCGCTCCCGCCGCACCGCCTGGCTCGCCTCGCGCCTGAGCGAGCTCGAGCCCGCCGAGCTCGCCGCGCTCGCCGCCGCCGCGGAGCCTCTCTCGCGCCTCCTCCACACGGGAGAGGGCCGGTGACCGCCGCCCTCGGCCGCCTGAACACGCGCACGTTCGCGAGCCTCCGCTACCGGAACTACCGGCTCTTCTTCGCCGGCCAGACCGTGTCGCAGACCGGCTCCTGGATGCAGCGGATCGCGCTCGGCTGGTTCGTCCTCCAGATCACCCACTCGCCGTTCTCGGTCGGCCTGATGGCGCTCGCCCAGTTCCTCCCCTTCATGGTCTTCGGTCTCTTCGCCGGCGTGCTCGCCGACCGGCTCGACGCGCGCCACACCGTGATCGGCACGCAGGCGGCGCAGCTCGTATCGGCGGTCGTCCTCGCCTGGATCGCGCTCGCCGGGCTCGCCGAGCCGTGGATGCTGTACTCGATCGCGTTCGCGAACGGGATGGTGCTCGTCCTCGACGTCCCCTCGCGGCAGCAGCTCACCTACCGGATGGTCGGGCGGGAGTCGCTGCCGAACGCGATCGCGCTCAACTCGAGTCTCTTCAACGCGTCGCGGATCTTCGGCCCCGCCGTCGCCGGCATCGTCTACGGATTCGCCGGCGCAGGCGTCTGCTTCCTGTTCAACGCGATCAGCTTCCTCGCCGTGCTCCTCAGCCTCTTCTGGATGCGGGTTGGCGACTTCTTCCCGCTCGAGGCGTTCACGCGGCCGTCGATCCTGCGCGGCACGCGCGAGGGGCTCGGTTACGTGCGGCGGCAGAAGCGGATGGTCGTGCTGCTGTCGCTGACGGTCGTGCTGAGCACGTTCTGCTTCAACTTCAACGTCACGCTGCCGGTGCTCGCCTACGCGACGCTGCACACGAACGCGCAGGTGTACGGGCTGCTCTCGGCGCTGTTCGGCGCAGGCGCGCTCGTCGGCTCGCTCGGGGCGGCGTCGCTCGGGCGGGCCTCGGCGAAGGTGCTGCTGACCGGCAGCCTCGTCTTCACCGGCTCGGAGCTGCTGCTCGCCCCGCAGCGGTCGCCGATCGCGACCGGCGTGCTGCTCTTCCTCGTCGGCGCCGGCTTCACCGCCTGGTCGGCGAACTCGAACGCGATGGTGCAGCTCCAGGCGCCCGACCACCTGCGCGGCCGCATCATCGGGCTCTACTTCTACGCGTTCAACGGCACCGGGGCGCTCGCCGGTCTCTTCGCCGGCTGGCTGTGCGACCGCGGCGGCACCGAGCTCGCGTTCTTCGTCGCCGGCATCGTCGGCCTCCTCGGCACGCTCGGTGCCGGGCTCGTCTTCCGCAAGCACCCGCCGCGGATCGACGTGCAGCCGCGGGCGACCGAGCCGCAGGCCGCGTAGCCCGGCGCCTACGGCTTCTGGCCGTTCGAGACCCGGATCGTGACCGTCGAGCCTCGGGCGACTACCGTCTGCTCGGCCGGGCGCTGCGCGAAGACGATGCCCTTCTTCGCCTCGCCGGGCTGCTCGACCGCACGCACCGCGAAGCCGGCCTGCGTCAGCTCGGCCACCGCGAACTGCTCGCTGACCCCGACGACGAACGGGACGGGCAGCTGCTTCGCGAGCGGGGCCGGACGCGCCTTGAGATACCAGATCGCGGCCCCGGCGGCAGCTGCAAGGCCAAGCACGGCGAGAGCCACCCACGCAACGCCGAGGAGCCGCCGCCGGGGAGGCGGCGCCGCCGGGCGGCCGGGCAGGCGACGAACCGGTGCGGACGGCCAGCCGTGATCGTCCTCCTCCCAGCTTTCCTCGTACGCAGGCGCAGGCTCTGGCACGTTCTCGGCGTTCCCCTCCACGGGTCGAGTCAATCATGCGCAAGTTTCAACGTCCACCGGCATCTACATTCACGGGGCCGGCGGTGGGCCGCAGCCCGACCGGCCCCCTTTGCTTGAGCGGGCCGCCTTGGGGAGAGGCGGCCCGCTCTGCTTTTTTCGCACCGCTTCGCTTCCTGCTCGGGAACCTCGGGGCCGGCATCCGCTTGACCGCCCTGCATCGCGAGCCGCGCCCGCGCGAGCCGGTCGCGACGCCAGCGCCGCAGAACGACCACGCTCCCCGTTGGACATGTCTCGGGGTCTGACCCCTGGACACGTCCGTTCGGCCGGACACAGTCTCCGGCAGACATGTCTCGGGGTCTGACCCCCGAACATGTCCGTTCGGCCACGCTCCGCACCGGACGGGCACGGCGACCTACGATTCCTCGTGATGGACGTCTTCCGCACACCGGACGAGGCGTTCGCCTCGCTGCCCGACTACCCGTTCGCGCCGCACTGGCTCGACCACGGCGGGCTGCGGATGCACTACCTCGACGAGGGGCCGCGCGAGGCGCCGGTAACGGCCTTGCTGCTCCACGGCGAACCTTCC
>DATFMW010000180.1:0-9156 GCA_035266765.1 Gaiellaceae bacterium
CGGCCCGTCGGGCTGCGGCAAGACGACGACGCTGCGGATGATCGGCGGCTTCGAGGAGCCGACCGCCGGCCGGATCGAGCTCGGCGGCGTCGACGTGGCGCCGCTGCCGCCGTACAAGCGCGACGTCAACACGGTGTTCCAGTCGTACGCGCTCTTCCCGCACCTCTCGATCTTCGAGAACGTCGCGTTCGGCCTCCGCCGCAAGAAGGTGCGCGGCGACGATCTCCGCAAGCGCGTCGGGGACGCGCTCGAGCTCGTCGGCCTCGCCGGCCTCGAGCAGCGGAAGCCGCGTCAGCTCTCCGGCGGCCAGCAGCAGCGGATCGCGCTCGCCCGCGCGCTCGTGAACCACCCGCGCGTGCTGCTGCTCGACGAGCCGCTCGGAGCGCTCGACCTGAAGCTCCGCAAGGAGATGCAGCTCGAGCTCAAGCGGATCCAGCACGAGGTCGGAATCACGTTCGTGCACGTGACGCACGACCAGGAGGAGGCCATGACGATGGCCGACCAGATCGTGATCATGAACTTCGGCAGGATCGAGCAGCTCGGGACGCCGAGCGAGCTCTACGAGAAACCGCGCACCGCGTTCGTCGCCGGCTTCCTCGGCGTCTCGAACCTGCTGCCGGGCGAGGTCGTCGGGGACGGCCGTGTCCGGCTGCGGGACGGGACCGAGGTGTCGGTGCCGAGCGAGGTGCTCGGCGGCCGCAGTGGCTCGGTGCAGATCGGTGTCCGGCCGGAGAAGCTCCGTACCGACGGAAGCGAGCCGAACCAGCTCACGGGGACGGTTTCCGAGAGCGCATACATCGGCGTGTCGACGCAGTACATCGTCGACACGCCGGCAGGCCCGGTGACGGTGTACGTCCAGAACGACCGTCCCGGCGCTCACGCAATGACGCCCGGCGAGCACCTCACGCTCGCCTGGAGTCCGGACTGCACGTTCGTCGTCGATGCCCAGGAGGCGCCCTAGATGACCGATCGCATCTCTCGCTCAGCCTTTCTCCGCCGTGCTGCCGCCGGCAGCTCGATCCTCACCGTGCCCGGCCTGCTCGCGGCCTGCGGCGGCGGCAGCAAGAGCGCAACCACGACCGCCGCAGCGGCGACGCCTGCGAGCCAGACGCTGCCGAAGACGATCACGTTCTCGAACTGGCCGCTCTACATCGACATCAACGAGAAGAAGAAGACGCACCCGTCGCTCGTCCAGTTCCAGAAGGCCCACCCCGGCACGAAGGTGCGCTACATCGAGGACATCAACGACAACGACAGCTTCTTCGGGAAGATCGAGGGCCCGCTGTCGCAGGGGCAGTCGGTCGGTCGCGACCTCGTCGTGATGACCGACTCCTCCGGCCTGCCGCAGCGGATGATCCAGCTCGGCTGGCTCGAGAAGTGGGACAAGTCGGCGATGCCGAACTTCAAGAACCTGATCCCGGCGCAGCAGCACCCGGCCTGGGACCCGAACCGCGAGTACAGCCTGCCGTGGCAGTCGGGCCTGACCGGGATCGGCTACGACCCGAACAAGGTCGGCTACGAGATCGACTCGGTCGACAAGCTCTTCACCGACCCGAAGCTCAAGGGCAAGGTGACGTTGCTCACCGAGATGTCGGACACCATGGGCCTCGTCATGCTCGCGAACGGCGACGACCCGTCGAACGTGACGAAGAAGACGTGGGACGCCGCGGTGAAGCGGATCAAGGCCGCGGTCTCGTCGGGCCAGATCCGCCAGTTCACGGGCAACGACTACGCGCCGCTGCTGGCCAAGGGCGACGTGTGGGCGTGCTTCGCCTGGTCGGGCGACATGGTGCAGCTCCAGGCCGACCACCCGGGCCTGAAGTGGGCCGCGCCGACGACCGGGGCCATGCTCTGGACGGACAACATGCTGATTCCGAAGGGCGGCAACGTCTACGGCGCCTCGGTGCTCGCGAACTGGTTCTACGACCCGAAGATCGCCGCGGAGGTCGAGGACTACGTCAACTACATCTGCCCGGTGAAGGGTGCGGCGGCCGTGCTGAAGAAGACCGACCCGGCGGTGGCGAAGAACCCGCTGATCTTCCCGCCCGCGTCGCTGCTCGCGAAGACGCACGGCTTCGACGCCAAGGCGCTCAACAACGCGAAGTACAAGCAGGACTTCCAGAACCTGATCGGAGCCTAGGCCGAGGGGAATGGGCAGGTTCTTCCACCGCAGCCGCGGGGCCACGCCGTACTTCCTGCTGACGCCGGGGACGGCGTGGCTCGTGGTCTTCTTCGTCGTGCCGATGTGGTACCTCGGGAAGATGGCCCTCTCGCAGGGCCTCTTCCCGTTGTTCTCCTTCGGCTGGGCGTGGTCGAACTTCAGCGACGCCGTCTCGGCGTACCAGACGCAGTTCGTCCGCTCGTTCGAGTACGCGGGGATCGCGACCGTGGCCTCGCTCCTGATCAGCTACCCGCTCGCGTACTGGATCGCGTTCCGCGGTGGCCGGTGGAAGAACCTGCTCCTCCTGCTCGTGATCGCCCCGTTCTTCGTCACGTACCTGATCCGGACGCTCGCCTGGGAGACGATCCTCTCCGACGGCGGCGTCGTCGTGACGCTGCTCAAGGACATCCACGTGCTCGGCGCCGACGGGAGGCTGCTCGCCACCTCGGCGGCGGTGATCGCGGGCATCACCTACAACTTCCTGCCCTTCATGGTGCTGCCGCTCTACGTCAGCCTGGAGCAGATCGACCCGCGGCTGATCGAGGCGTCCGGCGACCTGTACGCGAACCGGGCGGTCTCGTTCTCGCGCGTGACGCTGCCGCTCTCGCTGCCGGGCGTCTTCGCGGGCGTGCTGCTGACGTTCATCCCGGCGGCCGGAGACTTCATCAACGCCCAGCTGCTGGGGACGCCGCAGCAGTACATGATCGGCAATGTCATCCAGTCGCAGTTCCTGTCGCTGCGGAACTATCCGACCGCGGCGGCGCTGTCGTTCGTGCTGATGGGGGCGATCCTCGTCCTTGTGCTGATCTTCGCGCGGGTGCTCGGCACCGACCGGCTGACGGCGGGGGCGGCCGCGTGAGCGCGGTCTCGGGCGCGGTGCCGGTGCGGCGGGGCCAGCCGGCGCACATGCGGGCGTGGCGGTTCGTCCGCCGGCACGTCCTCGACGTGTACGCCCTGCTCGCACTCGCGTACCTCTTCCTGCCGATCGGCATCGTGGTCGCGTTCTCGTTCAACAACCCGCTCGGCCGCTTCAACTACACGTGGCAGGGCTTCACGTTCTCGAACTGGGCGCACCCGCTCGGCTACCCGGGGCTCGGTAGCGCGATCCAGATCTCGATCGAGATCGCGCTGCTGTCGGCGCTCTTCGCGACGATCCTCGGCACGCTGATCGCGCTCGCGCTCGTCCGCTACAAGTTCCGCGGCTCGGCGACGACGAACCTCCTCATCTTCATCCCGATGACGACGCCGGAGATCGTCATGGGCGCCTCGCTGCTGACGCTCTTCCTCAACTGGAAGATCCCGCAGGGCTTCGGGACGATCCTGATCGCCCACATCATGTTCAATATCTCGTACGTCGTCGTGACGGTCCGGGCGCGGCTCGTCGGCTTCGACCGGCACCTCGAGGAGGCGGCGATGGACCTCGGCGCGAACGAGGCGGTCACGTTCCTGCGCGTGACGCTGCCGCTGATCGCGCCCGGGATTCTCGCGGCGGCGCTGCTCTCGTTTGCGCTCTCGATCGACGACTTCGTGATCACGTACTTCAACGCGGGCACGGTGACGACGTTCCCGCTCTTCGTCTGGGGCGCGGCGCGCGTGGCCGTGCCGCCGCAGATCAACGTGATCGGGACGGCGATCTTCGTGATCGCGGTCGGCGGCATGCTCGGGAACGTGCTGATCCAGAACCGGCGGGCGCGCCGGGCGGCGTGAACCCGTCCGTCGAGCCGGCGCTGCCTGCGTGGTGGCTCGAAGAGGCGATGGCGGCCGAGGGCGATCCGTCTCTCGCGCCGGCGCTCGAGGGCGACGCGACCGCCGACGTGGTCGTCGTCGGCGGCGGCTATACGGGGCTCTGGACGGCGCTCGAGCTGCGCGAGCGGGCGCCGGAGCTGCGCGTGACGCTCGTCGAGGCGGAGGTCTGCGGACACGGGCCGAGCGGCCGTAACGGCGGCTTCCTGCACGGCTACTGGGCGGCGCTCGGGTCGTTGCGGCCCGTGCTCGGAGACGAAGGGGCGCTCGCGCTTGCGCAGGCGGGCGAGGCGGTCGTGCCCGGGATCCGGGCGTGGGCGGAGGCCCGTGGCGAGGACGTCTGGCTGCGCGAGTCCGGGAACCTGCTCGTGTCGGCGGCCCCGGCGCAGGACGCGGCGCTCGAGCACGCGGTCGCGGCGGCGGCCGAGGTGGGCCGGCCCGACCAGGCCGTGGCGCTCTCGCAGGAGGAGCTCGGGGAGCGTGTGTCCTCGCCGGCGTTCCGGGGCGGCGTCTTCTTCCCGGACGGAGCGACCGTGCATCCCGGGCTGCTCGTCCGCGCGCTGCGCCGGGCCGCGCTCGCGGCGGGTGTGACGCTCCACGAGGGGACGCCCGCGCTGCGCGTGCGGGCGGGGACGCCCAACGTGATCGAGACGCCGCGCGGCTCGCTGCGCGCGCCCGAGGTCGTGCTCGCGACGAACGCGGTGCTGACCGGCTGGCGCCCGGCAAGGCGGAGCCTCACGAACTTCGGCTCCTACGTCGTGCTCACCGAGCCGGTGCCCGATCTGCTCGCCGAGATCGGCTGGACGGGCGGCGAGGGGATCTTCGACGCGCGCATGTTCCTCCACTACTTCCGCACCACCCACGACGGCCGCGTGCTGATGGGCAGCGGCACGGGGCCGATCGGCTTCGGCGGTCGGGTCGACGCTCGCTTCGACACCGACCGGGCGAGCGCCGGGCGCGCCGAGGCGGGTTTGCGGCGGCTGCTGCCCGGACTCGAGCGGGCGCGGGTCGAGCGGGCGTGGGGCGGGCCGATCGACGTCTCGGCCGACCACCTGCCGTTCTTCCGCACGAAGCCGGGCACACGCGTCCACTACGGCGCGGGCTACTCGGGCCACGGCGTCGGCCCGAGCTGGCTCGGCGGCCGGATCCTCGCCTCGCTCGTCCTGCGCGCCGACGACGACTGGACGCGGCTGCCGCTCGCGACCCGCCGCGTGCCGCGGCTCCCCGGGGAGCCGTTCCGCCGCGTCGGCGGCGGGCTCGTCCGCGCCTCGATCATGGCCTGCGAGGAGGCGGAGGAGCAGGGCCGGCGGCCGCCGCTCGCCGCGCGCGCGGGCGCCGCGCTGCCACGGCTGCTCGGGATGGAGCTCGGGACCCGCTAACCAAGTAACACGTTGTCACTTGGGCCGGTGTCCGGCTCGAGCGAGTGCACGCTGGTGCATCGCTGTGTTTCGTACCATCTACGCGTGGAGGCGCGAGTGCGCACCGGCGGATGCCTCTGCGGGGCGGTCCGCTACAGCGTGCGCGGTGACCCTGTACACGTCGGACGCTGCCACTGCGCGGATTGCAGAAAGGAGTCTGGAAGCGCATTCATTGTGTATGGGCATTGGCCCGTCGAGGCGTTTGAGATGAGCGGTGAGATCTCAAGCTACGGTGGACGCGGCTTCTGCCCTCGCTGTGGGTCGCGACTGCTTGATCCGGTCGGTCCCGGTGACACGCTCATCGAGATTCGGCTCGGAAGTCTGGATGAGGCGCCCTTCGAGCTGAAGCCGGAAGCCGAGGTTTGGGTGAAGCGGCGCGAGAGCTGGCTCCTGCCGGTCGAGGGGGCCGCGCAGCACGACGAAAACCGTCCCTAGCGCTCTGGCGTCATTCCGCAACACTCGCCCAACCCGTGCGCCTCTAGCCTGATCTCGCTCTCTTCAGCTGGACCTTGCCGGTGTCGAAGTCGACTGGCGCTGAGCTGTGTTCGTGAATGACCTTCCAGCCGTCAGCCGTCTTCTGTAGCGCCCACGACAGCCGGTTGTTCATCGCCCGCAGTTCGGCTCCCTCGGCCGAAAGTCCCTTGTAGGTGACGAACGCGTGCGCGATCGCGAGATCGTTGGCAACAACCGTCTGCACGTCCTCGAACTCGACCGCGACCTGTTCGTCGCCGAGCGAGCCGAACCATCCCGCCGCCATGCTGCGCCAGGAATCTGCGCCGTCGTACGACCAGCGGCCCCACATGTCGAAGACCCGCACGTCGCTTGCATAGAGCGAAACGAAGCCGTCCACGTCCTTTGCCCGCACCGCAGCTGCGTATCCCTCAAGCAGTTCCTCGATCGCTTCGTCACCCATCGGGCAGCACGTCCTTTCTCGACGCTTGCGCATCTATCGCTGCCGCGCCCGACCTGCGCGGGCGCGGCTCACTGCCGCCCGCGTCCGCCCGCCGTTTGCCACGGACGCCGTTCCCGAGCAGGAAAGCACAGCGCCGGGCACGCGCGCGCAAGCGCGCTTGCCCAGCGCGAAGCGGTGCGACGGGAACCGCCTAGCGGCGCGCAGCGCCGCTAGGCGGAAGCGTGAGTCTCGCGCGGGCCGTGGTCGGCGGCGATCGAGCGGGCGATGTCGAGCGTCGACACGACGCCGAGCGGACGCTTCGTCACCGGGTCGATGACGGCGAGGTGGTGGACGCCGTGCTGGGACATCAGCTCCCCCGCATCCTGGAGCGGGACGTCGGCCGGAACGGAGACGAGCGGCGTCACGGCGCTCTCGCCGGCGGTGCGTACGTCCAGGTCGAGCTGGGCGGCCGCGACGAGGTCGAGGTCCGAGACGACCGCCCAGAGCTGGCGGTCCTCGTCGTCTTCGTCCTGGTGCTCGAACACGAACACCGAGTGGACGTTGAACGTCGACATCATCCGCGCGACGACGCGCAGCGGCGTCTCAGGAGGGCAACTGATCACGCCGGGGCTCATCGCGTCTCCGACGGTTGCGATCTCGAAGGGAACCGGCAGGGGCTGTTCGATATGTGTGACGTTCACCATGCGTGGATGCTCGTCGGCAGACGGGTCGGCGGCATCCGCTCGGCCGCCGATTCCGGCTGCGGCGAACTACGGAAGTGCGGGTGAGGGCTGGCCGGCCGCGTGCGCCCGCCGGGCGACGCCGGTCTCCTCGGCAGCGGCGGCGACCGCGGCCGCGACCGCCGGGGCGATCGCCCGGTTGAAGACGCTCGGCACGATGTAGTCAGGCGAAAGCTCCTCGTCGGAGATCGCCGCCGCGATCGCGCGAGCCGCCGCAACCTCCATCTCCCCGTTGATCGTCTTCGCGCGCACGTCGAGCGCGCCGCGGAAGACGCCGGGAAAGGCGAGGACGTTGTTGATCTGGTTCGGGTAGTCGCTGCGCCCGGTCGCGATCACCTCGGCGAGCCCCTCGATCGCCTCGGGGTCGACCTCGGGGTTCGGGTTCGCCATCGCGAACACGATCGCCCGCGGCGCCATCCGCCGGACGCCTTCGGCGCTGATCGCGCCCGGGACGGACACGCCGATGAACACGTCGGCGCCGTCGAGCAGCTCGTCCGCGGTGCCGGTGACGTTGTCGGGATTCGTCGTCTCGGCGTACTCCTGCTTCGCCGGGTTGAGGCCCTCGCGCCCACGGTAGAGGGCGCCGCCCTCGTCGCAGCCGACAATCCAGCGGACGCCTGCGTGCTGGAGCGTGCGCGTCACCGCCATGCCCGCGGCGCCGCAGCCCGTCGTGACGACGCGGACGTCCTCGATCCGCTTGTCGACGACGCGGAGGGCGTTCAGCAGGGCCGAGAGGACGACGATCGCCGTGCCGTGCTGGTCGTCGTGGAAGACGGGGATGTCGAGGCGCTCGCGCAGTCGCTGCTCGATCTCGAAGCAGCGCGGCGCGGAGATGTCCTCGAGGTTGACGCCGCCGAACACCGGCGCGATCGCCTCCACGACCCGGACGATCTCGTCCGGGTCCTTCGTGGCGAGGCAGATCGGGAACGCGTCGACGCCTGCGAACTCCTTGAACAGGACGGCCTTGCCCTCCATCACCGGCAGCGCGCCCTCGGGGCCGATGTCGCCGAGGCCGAGCACGGCAGTGCCGTCGCTGACGACCGCGACCGTGTTCCGCTTGATCGTCAGGTTCCAGACCTTCTCCGGATCCTCGGCGATCGCGCGCGAGACGCGGGCGACACCCGGTGTGTAGACCATGGACAGGTCCTCGCGTGTCTTGAGCGGCGCGCGCGGGTGCACCTCGAGCTTGCCGCCGAGATGGGCGAGGAAGACGCGGTCGGAGACGTTGACGACCTCGACGCCCGCGAGGGAGCGCACAGCCTCGACGATCGCGTCGAGGTGGTGCTCGTCGTCGGCGAGGACGTTGACGTCGCGGACCTTCGTGTTCGATTCGACTCGGACGAGATCGATGGCGCCGAGCAGGCCGCCGGCCTCTCCGATTGCCGAGGCGAGTCGCGCGAAGGCGCCGGGGTGGTTCTGGATGCGCACGCGAATCGCGGCGCTGAAGGAGGCTGAAGGATGCATGGCGCAAGCGTAGAGACACCGGTCTCCGAGCGGCATCGGGAGCAACTACGCTCAGGGCGTGCGGGGAGTGACCCTTTGCGACGTCGGGCCGCGGGACGGGCTCCAGAACGAGCAGGAGGAGCTTGCCCCGGAGACCCGCGCGGAGCTCGTCGACCGGCTGGCAGCGGCGGGGCTGCCGCGCATCGAGGCGGTGAGCTTCGTCCGCGGCGATCGGGTGCCGCAGATGGCGGGCGCGGAGGAGGTCGTCGACCGGATCGGCCGGCGGCAGGAAGTCGAGTACTCGGGTCTCGTCCTCAACGTGAAGGGGTGGGAGCGGTTCCAGGCGTGTGAGCTCGACCGGGTGAACGTGACGTTCGCCGCGACGGAGACGTTCAACCAGGAGAACGGGAACGCCTCGCTCGAGGAGGCGGTCGGGCGCAGCGAGGCGATCCTCGAGGCGGCGGGGGAGACGCCGGCGACGGTAACGATCTCGTGCAGCTTCGGCTGCCCGTTCGAGGGGCGGGTCGATCCGGGCGCCGTGGCGGAGCTCGCAGCGCGGTTCTCCGGGCGGGCGGAGGTCGTGCTCGCGGACACGATCGGGGTGGCGACGCCGTCGGCGGTGCGGGAGCTCGTCCAGCGCGCCGGGGCGGAGGGCTTCCACGGGCACGACACGCGCAGCACGGGGTACGCGAACTGCCTCGGCGCGCTCGAGGGCGGCGCCCGGCTGCTGGACGCGTCGATCGGCGGCCTCGGCGGGTG
>DATFMW010000181.1:0-5646 GCA_035266765.1 Gaiellaceae bacterium
CCCCGGTCGGATGCTGTACGCGCCCGCCTCGGACCCGCTCGCGATCACCGTCGGCGCCTCCGACATCGCCGGCACGGTCGACCGCTCCGACGACGGCGCCGCCCCGTGGACCTCCTACGGCGCAACGGCCGAGGGCTTCGCGAAGCCAGAGGTCGGGGCCCCGGGACGGTGGATGATCGGCCCGCTCGCGAGGCGTAGCGTGTTCGCGGGCGAGTTCGCCGACCGCATCGTCTCGCCGGGCTTCTTCTGGCTCTCCGGCACCTCCTTCGCCGCCCCGGTCGTCGCCGGCGTCGCCCAGCAGCTGCTCGCGCGACACCCGGACTGGACGCCGGATCAGGTGAAGGGCGCGCTCATGGTCACGGCGACGACACCGCCTGCGGCCCCGCCGAACGCACTCGGCGTCGGCGAGATCGACGGCATCGCCGCGGCCGCGGTCGCCTCGCCTCCGAACCCGAACGAGGGGCTC
Organism: Gaiellaceae bacterium; assembly: GCA_035266765.1. Taxonomy (GTDB): domain Bacteria; phylum Actinomycetota; class Thermoleophilia; order Gaiellales; family Gaiellaceae; genus Palsa-739. The sequence continues at coordinate 467 of DATFMW010000181.1, forward strand.
GACGCCCTGCTGACCGCCGACGGCGCCGGCCGCCCCGTGATCGACTGGGAGGCCTGGAAGGCCGCGGTGAGCGCCGATCCGGGCTGGACGACCGCATCGTGGACGGACACGTCCTGGACGAATACGCCGTGGACGGACATGTCCTGGACGAACATGTCCTGGACGGATATGTCCTGGACCGACATGTCGTGGACGGATATGTCCTGGACCGACATGTCGTGGACCGACGCCAGCTGGACGGATATGTCCTGGACAGACACGGCAAGGACGCCGTGAGAGCCCCGGCCGTCCCGCGCCTCCCTCTCCGCCCGCTCGCGTCCACCATCTACCTCTCCGCTGCGGGGGCGGCCGCCGCGGCGGCGGGGCTCTCGCTCGCGACCGCCGTCACACCGAGCGCGCGCACCCTCGTCGAGTTCGTCCTCCTCACCGCGGCGGCGGCGGGCTCACAGCTCCTGACCGTCAGGACGGGCCGCAGCCAGGGCGTCCACACGGCCGCGGCCTTCGTCGTCGCCGGCGCGATCCTCCTGCCGCCGCCCCTCGTCGTCGCGATGGTCGTGATCCAGCACGTGCCGGAGTGGGTGAAGGAGCGCTACCCCTGGGTCATCCAGAGCTTCAACATCGCGAACTTCACGCTCGGCGCGTGCGGTGCCTGGCTCGCCGCGCACGCGATCGCCGCCCACCCGGTCGGCGCGGGGACGAGCGAGCTCCGGGCCGCTGTGGCAGGAGCGGCCGCGGTTGCCGTGTTCGTGTCGGTCAACCACGTCCTGCTCGCGCTGATGCTGAGGACGGCCCGCGGACTCCGCCCGCGCGAAACCGGCCTCTTCTCGGCGGAGACCCTCGGCTTCGACCTGTCTCTCTCGACGTTCGGGGTCGCGCTCGCGGCGCTCTCGCTGAGCAATCCCTGGCTCGTGCCGGCGCTCCTCGCCCCGCTCGCGCTCGCCCAGCGCTTCTTCGGGGTCGTCGGGAAGCTCCGGGACACGGAGGAGCGGTACCAGACGCTCTTCGACGCCGCGCCGATCGGCATGGTCGTCCGCGACCTCGAGGGCGCGGTGGTCGAGACGAACAGAGCTCTCCGCGAGCTGCTCGGCGGCGGTGAGGAGGTCGAGCCGCGCTCGCTCTTGACCCCCGAGGAGGCGCACCGCGAGCGCGAGCTGCACGACGAGCTCGTCGGGGGCGCTCGCGAGCGGTACGCGTCCGAGCAGCGGTACCGGATGGGCACCGACGCGGAGGTCTTCGCCCACACGGAGGTCGCGCTCGTCCACGACGCCGGCCGCAGGGCGCGCTTCGTCCTCTCGATGATCCAGGACATCACCTCGCAGAAGCGCCTCGAGGAGGAGCTCGCGCAGGCGCAGAAGATGGAGGCGATCGGACGCCTCGCGGGCGGCGTCGCTCACGACTTCAACAATCTCCTGACGGCGATCTCCGGCTACGCGGAGTTCGCGCAGCAACGGCTCCGCAAAGGCGACGACGAGATCCGGGGCGACCTCGCCGAGATCGTCAAGGCGGCGGATCGGGCACACCAGCTGACGCGGCAGCTGCTCGCGTTCGGGCGCAAGCAGATCATGGAGTCGCAGGTGCTGAGCCTGAACGACGTCGTCGGCGACGCCGACACGATGCTGCGGCGGCTGATCGGCGAGAACATCGAGATCGTGACCGCGTACGGGAGCGGGCTCGGTCGCGTGTTCGCCGACCCGGGCCAGCTGCACCAGGTGATCGTCAACCTCGTGGTCAACGCGCGCGACGAGATGCCGAGAGGAGGAACGCTCACGATCGAGACCGCGAATCGCACGATCTCGCCGAGGGAGGCCCGGCGCCGCGGCGGCGAGTACCGCGCGGGCTCCTTCGTGACGCTCGCGGTCCGCGACACGGGACACGGGATGGACGCCGCCACGAAGGCGCGCCTGTTCGAGCCGTTCTTCACCCGCAAGGAGGTCGGCAGGGGCACCGGCCTCGGGCTCGCGACCGTGTACGGGATCGTCAACCAGAGCGGCGGCTTTCTCGAGGTCGAGAGCGAGCCCGGCCTCGGAGCCGCCTTCACCGTCTTCCTCCCGTCGCTCGGCGCGGCCGCCGCGTCGGCGTTGCCGCCCGCCGAGCCGAGCCGCGAGCCGACGGCGAGCGGTTCAGAGTCGATCCTGCTCGTCGAGGACGACGAGGCTGTCCGCCGCTTCACGGAGGCGGTGCTCTCCGACGCCGGCTACCGCGTGGTCGCCGCCTCCGACGGGGTCGCGGCCCGCGAGCAGGCCCGCCATGACCGCTTCGACCTGCTGCTCACCGACGTGATCATGCCGAAGGTGAGCGGGACCGAGCTCGCCGCGGAGCTGAGGCTGCCGGCGGTGTTCATGTCGGGTTACCCGGGCGAGCTCGTCGCGCGTCACGGCCTGCTCGGCCGCGGCACGCGACTCGTCCAGAAGCCGTTCAGCGCCGCCGAGCTCCGCTGCCAGGTGCGCGCGACGCTCGACGAGGCAGCTCAGCCGGCCCGCGGGGCGGCGGCCGGAGCCGCCGCGGTGTCGATGCCCCTCGCCGGCGTCGGTTCCCGGTAGGGATCCGCGGGCGCATCCGCGGCGCGCTCGGCCGCCAGCACACCGGGAACGAGCAGGAACGCGAGCGTTCCGAGCGTGCCGGCGACGCCCGCGCCGACGAGGAGGCGCTGTGCACCCACGGCGTCGGCGAGCGGCCCGACCACGACGAGGGCGACCGGGACGAGGCTCGTCGACACGAGCCAGTCGATGCTGTTGACGCGCCCGAGGAGCGTCCCCTCGACACGCTCGTGGATCAGCGTCCGCCAGATCACGACGGCGGCGGTGGCGAGCCCGCTCATCAGCAACCCCGCCAGCAGCGCAAGGGCCGGGCCGGACGCGAGCCCGAACAGGGACACGGCGGCGACGTTGCCGGCGAGCGCGCAGAAGAACACCGCGAGCGGCCGCCGGGTCAAGCCGCGGCGACCGATCGTCACGGCGGCGATCACCGCTCCCACGCCGCCGGCGGCGAAGACGGCACCGAGCATCCGGGCGCCACCGCCGAGGTCGTCCTTCACGACGAGCGGCAGCAGGGCCTGGACGCAGCCCCAGGTGACGAACGTGGCGACGGCGTACGCGCCCATCCCGGCCCATAGCCAGGGGACGCGCCGGACGGCGCCGAAGCCGGCGCCGATCTCGCCGAGCACCCCGCGGACGCCGCGACCGGCGGCGGCGGACGCCGCGACCGGCAACCGCATCGCCGAGATGCAGAGCGCGGACACGCCGAACGTGCCGGCGTCGAGCGCGAGAGCGGCGCCCGCGCCGAGCGAGGCGACGATGACGCCTCCGACGGCCGGCCCGACGAGCCGGAGCGCGAGCGGACGGTTCAGCTGGTTGAGCGAGTTCGCCTGCGCGAGCAGATCCTGGTCGACGAGCTCGGGCACGATCGCGACGAACGCGGGCCCGAAGACGGCCTCGGCCGCGCCGTACACGGCGACGAGGACGAACAGGTGCCAGAGCCGAAGCGTCCCGGCAAGCGACAGGATCCCGACCGCGCCGAGCGCGCCGCCCGAGACGAGGTTCGCCCCGAGCAGCACCTGCCTGCGCGACAGGCGGTCGGAGAGGACGCCCCCGAAGAGGAGCGAGGCCATGTGCGGCAGCGTGAATGCGAGCCAGACGAGGGAGAGCGCAGTCGCACTGTCGGAGAGCGCGAGCGTCTGCCAGCCGACGGCGACGTAGTAGAAGCCGTCGCCGAGGAGCGAAACGGTGCTCGCAAGCCACAGGAGCCGGAAGTTGCGGCTTCGGAACGGGGAGAAGAGAAGCGTCATGGCGAGTGTGCGTGCTGTCGAGGCGGCCGAGGCCGCCGGGCGTCGCATGCGGCGCGCTGCCCGGCGGCCTGCGGCCCGGGACGCGTCCTAGTCGGTCCAGGAAGCGCGGCTGATCGACGGCACGTTCTGCACGACTCCTCCTCTCACCCCGGTGGTTCTTCCCCTGCGGCTTGCGCTACCCGCCGCTCGGAAGGGGTACCTCTTCCGAGTGACGCCTGACGGATACCACACCGACGCCCAAAGTCAAAGCTCTCTTTGCCGGGAGGCGTCGCTCCGCACGCCCCGAGAGCTCCGATTCCGTGCTGGTAGCGTCGCCTGATCGAGCCCGTCGCCGACACGCTGAGCCTGCTCGACTGGAAGCGCCGCGTGTTCGCGCTCTACGCCGACGTGCGCGCGACCGCCGATCCGGAGGCCGCATGGCGGCACTGGCGCGCGACCCGCGACGACCTCTTCCGGGAGCATCCGCAGTCGCCGCTGCCGCCGGCCGCGCGGGAGTCCTTCGCGGGTCTCCAGTACTACCCGTACGACCCGGCCCACCGCGTCGCCGCCGAGCTCCTCCCACTCGAGGCCCCGCCGCAGCCTGTCGAGACGAGCGGCGAGGCGCCGCTCCTGTTCCGTCCGTTCGCGCTCGCCTCGTTCACGCTCGCCGGCGTGCGGCACGAGCTCGAGGCGCACTGGCTCGAGGGATACGGCGGCGGCATCTTCCTCCCCGTCCGCGACGCGACGAGTGCTGCGACGACGTACGGCGGCGGCCGGTACGTTCTCGACACCGTCAAGGGCGCCGACCTCGGCGCCGACGACGGCCGGCTGATCGTGGACTTCAACTTCGCCTACAACCCGTCCTGCGCCTACGACCCCGGCTGGGTGTGCCCGCTCGCCCCGCCCGGAAACCGGCTCGCGGCGGCGATCGAAGCCGGCGAGCGGATGCCGTGGTGAGCGACGCCGAGCTGGACAAGCTGCGCTCCGAGATCGGTGCGATCGACCGGGGGCTGCTCGACGCGCTCAACCGCCGGCTCGACCTCGTCCGCCGCGTCCGCGAGCACAAGGACGCGGTCGGGGCACGCTGGTTCGACGCCGAGCGCGAGGCGGAGCTCCTGCGCACGCTCGCGGCCGAGAACCAGGGCCCGCTCTCCGAGCGCTCGGTGACGGCGATCTTCTCGGCGGTGCTCGACCTGATGAAGCAGGAGCTCGCGGCCGCACGGCCGCCCCGGGCCGCCGCGCCGGCCCCTCCCGCGTCCGGCATCGAGCGGCTTGCGATCGTCGGCACCGGCCTGCTCGGCGCGTCGGTCGGCCTCGCCGCGCGGCGTGCGGGCGTCCGGAAGACGACCGGCTTCGACATCGACGCCGGCGTGCTCGCCGAGGCGCGCGCGCTCGGCGCCGCCGATACCGCCGCGGG
>DATFMW010000182.1:0-4750 GCA_035266765.1 Gaiellaceae bacterium
GGGGAGTGTGGGTTCGATTCCCACCTTCGGCATCGACGCACGGAAAGCCCCCGCGAGGCTTTCACCTCCGGGGGCACGGCACCAGGGAGGCGAGTCCCTGGGTGCAGGCCAAGGCTAGCGGCGCCGGGCGCATGGCCCGCACGGAACCCGCGCGCGGCTACGCCGCGGGATCGAGCGACGTCGACCCGGTCAGCCGGGCGAACACGACCCACCGGTGCGTCGCCGAGTAGAGCGGGTGGCAGGCCGAGAGGACGAGCTTCTCGAAGCTCGTCTTGCGGAGGATCGACCAGTCGTGGTCGCCGACGATCTTGTGGGCGTACACCGTGTAGCGGAACGTGCCGTACGGCATCGTGAGGGTGATCCTGTCGCCCGCCTTCAGGTCGTCGATGTGCCGGAACGGGTGCGCGTACGTCGTCCGGTGGCCCGCGATCCCCACGACGCCCCCCAGGCCCGGCAGCGACGTGTTCGCTCCCGAGGCCGCGTCGTAGTGCCCGGGGCCCTTCTCCAGGTTCGACTCGCTCGTCCCCTGGACGACGACGATGCTCAGCTGAAGCCGCGGGATCGAGATCCGCCCGATCGGCTGGCCCTCGCGGAGCCCGGCCGCGAACGCCGACACCCGGGCGCGGCGAGCCGCTTTGGCGTTCTCGAGCACCGTGTTGCTGGAGCGGATCGCCGCGTCCCGCTGGGCCCGTGCCGCCCACTCGTGCTGGAGGGTGTCGAGGCGCTGCGAGAGGCCGCGCTGTTCGTAGCTCGTGTAGATCGAGGTGACCGGGTCACCCCAGGTGAGGGTCGCGCCGACCCAGGCCAGCAGGCAGATCCCGCCCACGAGCAGGACGTAGCCGATCTTCCGCCGCATCGGCCTGGGTCGCACGACTAACGGGTCTCGCGCCCCGGATGAAGGCGCGTCAGGAGAAAGCCTGCCGCGCTGAGGAGGATTCCGAGAAGAGCGAACGGCAGCGCCGTCAGCCCGGTAAACGGGAGAGCCCTCGTCTGTCCAGCGATCTGTCCACTCATGTGATTCCTGCCTCCGGTCAACGTGCCGCGGTGAGAAGAAACTGTTCTTCTCCTTGTCCTCCGTAGTGTCCGGCGCGGACCTCGAAACGGCACTAGACCCCCGGTTGGTCCAGGCAGACCGGAAGCGGCGTCCTCCCCACCGACACCGGCCCTAGGCTGGGTCAGTGCACTCCGCCACGCTCCTCGCGCTTGCCCTGGCGGCCGGAACGAACGCCTTGCCGGCCGCCCGAGGCACGCCAACGATCCGCTACCCCGTGCACGCGAACGTCGTTGCAACGGTGTTCTGGGTCGGCGAGCCGAAGGGAAACGGGTCGAGCGAGGACAACGCGCTCTCCGCCTGGGACGATCGCTGGCTCCAGCACTACGGCGGCGTCGACGACCCGCGCAAGCGCCGCCCGTACCCGTACTTCCCGCCGTTCCGCCCGCACGAGAATCCCTTCTACCTCGACCTGCCGTACAACGATTTCGACGACCACGGGAACCCGCGCCCCGGCCGGACAAAGGTGATCCCGTGGGCGCCGGCGTACGCAACCGCGCTCGCCGCGTCGAAGCGCACGGGGCGCCCGTTCTCGCTGATGAAGAACCGCTGGGTGAAGATCTCGCGGCATGTCGGGAAGCGGACACTCGTCTGTTACGGGCAGATCGAGGACGCGGGCCCCTACGTCTACGACGACGCCGCGTACGTGTTCGGCACGGAGGGCCAGCGGCCGAAGAACACCCGTGCCAGCCACGCCGGGCTGGACGTGAGCCCCGCGATCCGGGACTGCCTCCACTTCCCCGGCCTGAACGACGCCCGGACGAAGGTCAGGTGGCAGTTCGTCGAGGCGCGCGCCGTCCCGCCGGGGCCGTGGCGGATCGTCGTCACGACCCGGCAGGTCTACTGGCCGTAGCGTCCCGGCCGGCTACCCGCTGCGGGCCGGCTCGACCGTCGTGAGGTACGTGGAGCGGAGCCCGAGCCGCTGCTGAAACGTATAGCCGTCGATCGTCACCGCCGCCCCGCCGGCGCCGACGAACGTGATCGCCTGGACGCGCCCGGCATGGCTCCTCGCGATCTTGACGTTCATGAGATGCGCGGGCAGCTGCGGGAACGCGGCATCCAGCTTCTGCGTGTCGATCCCGACGGGGCCCCACACCGTGTCCGGTCCGCGCTCGTCGAACGGGTCCGGGCGGGAGACGAGGTACGGGAGCGTCGTCGGCGGCCACGGGCCTGCCGTATCGTTCGTCAGCCCACCGTTGGAGGCCGAGAAGACGGTGTAGGCGACCCGGCCGCGGTAGAGCAGGACCTCGCCCTTCGTCGCCTCGGTCGCCTGCGTCGCCGACGCGAACTCCTTGCGCAGCCCGCGGTAGTTCTGCGAACGGTCGTCCGGATAGAGGTCGAAGCGGGCGTGCGGGCGGAGACTCGCGAGCGTGTACGACCTCGACGCCACCGCCTGCGCGCGCAGGGCGTTCTGCGACCAGGAGGCGACACACTCCACGGAGACCACGTCGCGCACGTAGTCCTCGATCCCGAGCCGGTCGACGACCAGGACGCGCCGCCCCTGGCGCAGCAGTGTCAGCGTGCCGTGGTACCCGGTCGTGCCCGCCCGGAGCGGCGCGTTGCCCGGCTCGAGCCGCAGCGGCGGCGCGAGTACCCGGCCGTCGACCTGGAACGCGGTCGTGACCGGGTAGAGCCCAGCCGGCAACGTGAGCGTCCGGCCGCGGGCGTCGCGGAGCGTGAACGGCGCCGTCGAGCCCACGCGGACGGTGCGGGCCTCTCCGACGAGCACCCGCACCGACCGGCCGGCAACCGTCCGCAGCTCGGTGCCCGGGTAGTAGAAGGCGAGGATCTCCCGGGTGCTCTGGCCGGCGCGGGCCCGCTCCTCCGCACCCCACTGCGAGAGGCCCATCCCGTGACCGAACCCCCGGCCGCTGACGATCAGCTTCGAGATACCCGCGGCGGGCTGCCCCTCGAGCGTCGGCACGAGCACGGCCGCAGCGACGAGCACGACCGCGACGCAGCATACGATGCGGAACCGGGTTCCGCCCCGGCGGAGGACGTCGATCGGCGCCGGCGCCTGCATCCTGCCGGAGTTCCAGCAGGATGTCGCCGTTCCTCCCGGTCACCCGGCCGGCGCCGACGGCACGCGATAGCGATAGCCGAACCCGCGCACGGTCTCGATCAGCTGCGGCCGCGCCGGATCCTCCTCGATCTTCGAGCGCAGGTAGCGGACGTACGTCCGCACCTCGGTCGGCGCCGTGAAGGCGCCGCTCCACGCGAGCTGGACCAGCTGGCCGTGGGAGAGCGTCAGCCCCGGATGCTCCATGAACGCGACGAGCATGCGGGTCTCGAGCTCGGTCAGCTCGACCGCCTCGCCCCGGACCCACACCTCCCGCGTCTCGAAGTCGACGCGGACGACGCCGTCGTCCAGCACGTGCCGGACGGTCGGCGGCGGCGCACGACGGAGCACCGCGCGGATCCGCTCGACGAGCTCCGGGGCGCTGTACGGCTTGACGACGTAGTCGTCCGCGCCGCCCCGGAGCCCCCGCACCTGCTCGAGCTCCGAGCCCTGGCCCGTCAGCATGATCACCGGGACGTCCGAGACAGAGCGGATCTGCTCCAGCGTCTTCCACCCGTCCATGCCGGACATCACGACGTCGAGCAGGACGATGTCCGGCGTCCTGCGGAAGAGCTCGTCCAGCCCCTCGCGACCGCTCTTCGCGAGGACGACCGCGTATCCGCGGCGCTCGAGCCGAATCCGCACGAGCATCCGCTCCGACTCCTCGTCGTCGATCACGAGGACGCGGATCCGCAGCTGGCCGTCCGGTGAAGCCACTGGGCTCATCATGCCGTCGACGGCCGGACGGCTCCGCAGGCCCCGCGTGTGGACTTCTGCGGTTGCGCTACAGCCCCATCCGGTCTATCAATGTGACGTGGTCTGCGGCGACCAACCCTCGGGTTTGGCGTTTGCCCGGGCGCGTTTCCGGCCTGAACTCTCGGTCCTGCCCGCGGGCTCCGTGCTCGTCGCGGCCTACACCGTCGTGCCGACGGCCGGCCAGATCGCTCTCTACCTCCTGATCGTCTTCGGGGCTCCCATCGCCGTGCTCGTCGGCTCGTCGCGGAACGCGCGGCGCACGCGCAGGCCGTGGCAGCTGATCGCGGCCGGTCTCGCGGTGTTCGGCGCGATCGAGACGATCTTCGACCCCCACCACGTATCCCCGTTCGGCCAGAGCGCGCTCGTGCGACTGCTGTACGTCGTCGGGTGTGCCCTGCTCATCGCCGGCCTCGTGCTGCCGCTCCGCGCGGGGCACGACGGCTGGGAGCCCTTCGTGCTGGTCGAGGTCGGGATCACGGCCGTCGCCCTGGTGCTCGTCCAACTCGTGGCCTTCATCGCGTTCAACACCTCGTCGGCCGTGGGGCTCACAGCCGATTTCGCGACCACCCTCTCCTTCGCGCTGGCCGGCGGCATCCTCCTCGCCTCGGCCGAGCACATCGTGGTCGACTCGACCAGGCGGACCCCCGCATCACTCGCGATCCTGGCCGCGGTCGTCGCGCTGCTCGTCGGCGGTGAGGCGTATGCACTCGCAGCACCCCGCACCTACGGGCTGGATTCGTGGCCGAACGTCGCCTGGCTCGTCGCGTACCTCCTCTTCGCGACCGCGGCCCTCGTCCCCTCGCCCCCCGAACTGTCGGCACCGCCCCGCTCGGCGCCCGGAATGCCGATCGCGCGACTCAGCTCGCTCGGTCTCGCTCTGCTGG
>DATFMW010000183.1:0-3880 GCA_035266765.1 Gaiellaceae bacterium
CGCCGATCGAGGTGATGTCGATCTGGTCGTTGATCCCGTTCAGCACCGGCGTCTCGTCGCCGCTCCAGAGCGTGAACGTCGAGCCGACCGGGGTCGAGGCGACGGTGAAGTGGTCGTTGCCGCTGCCGAGCCGGATCGCGATCGTCTCGACGCCCGCGTAGGCGATTCCGAGCGTCATCCCGATCCCGGTGAGCGTCGAGTCGGTGAGCACGCCGGTCTGGCCGACGGTGTTGCCGCTGTCGTAGGCGTTGAGCGTGTCGGCGCCCGCGCCGGCGTCGAGCGTCAGCCAGGCGTTCTGGATCCCGGAGAGGAGCGAGTTGAGCGTCGGGTCGAGCGCGGCCGCGTCGCTGCCGACGGTGATCGTGTCGTCGCCGGCGCCGGTCGAGATCGTCGTCGGGCCGGCGATCGACTGGACGCGGACGGTGTCCGCGCCGTTGCCGGTGAAGAGGCTCGTCGAGGCGATGTCCGTCGTCGTGCCGTGCGTGCTCACGACGGTGAACGTGTTGCCGCCGTCGCCGAGCCGGATCCCGAGCGACTCGAGCCCGGTGTAGCCGAGCGTGCCGCCCGAGCCGAAGATGCCGCTGAGCAGCGTCGCGGTGAGGGCGCCGACGTTCGGGCTCCCGTCGAGGGAGTCGTCGACGGTGACCGTGTCGCTGCCGGTCCCGCCGTCGATCGTCAGCGCGGCGTCGATCGCGTTCGCCGACCCGGCCGGGTTCGAGAAGGTCAGCGGGTTCGAGGGCCCCGGCGGGTTCGAAGGCGTCTGCGGCCAGAAGCCGGCCCAGCTACCGACGCCGGCGGCGTCGTTGCCCGCACCGAGCGAGATCGTCGTCGCGCCGGAGATGCTCTGGACGGCAACGGTGTCGTTGCCGTCGCCGGTCGAGATCGTCGTCGCGCCGGTGTGCGTCGAGGCAACCGTCACCTGGTCGTTGCCCGCGCCGAGGTCGAGGACGACCGCGCCGAGCCCGCGGTAGACGATGTCGCCCGGCATGCCGCCGCCGTTCGCGCCCGTGACGGCGACGTGGTTCTCGGTCACCGGGTGCACGACCGGGTCGGCGGTCGAGTAGTAGGCCTGCTCGCCGCCGCGGTAGAGCACCGGCTCGCTGCCGAGCGTCAGCACGGGCTCCCCGCCCGCGTACGTCGCCTGCACCCACGTCGCGCTCGTCGTGTCGTAGGTGTAGACGGCGTCGCCGCGGCCGTGGAGAACCGGGCCCGTGTAGGTGACCGCGACGGGCGCGCCGGGCGTGAGCGACTCGGTCGGGTGCAGCACGAGTGTGGCGCCGGTCAGCGTGTAGTCGACGGCCGTCAGCGTCGTCGAGCCGACAACGACCTGGAAGTCGCTGAGCGGCGTCGACGGGAGAGTGATCGTCTGCGTGCCGCTGCCGTTCGGGACCCAGTAGTAGCTCGCGCTCTTCGCCTCGGTCGTCTGCGACGCCGTGTACGTGACGACGTTGCCGCTCGAGTCGAGCTGCAAGCCGCCGGAGGCGCCGAGCACCGGCTGGCCGGCCTGGACGGGCTCGCTGCCGTTGTACTGCTGCGCCTGCCCGGCGGTGTGCTTCGCCGGGGTCGCGATCACGAGCTTGACGCCGACGCAGCCTGCGGTCGTGCAGGTCGTCGGGACGGCGCCGAGCGTGACGGTGTTCGCGCCGGTGTCGACGGTGAACGCACTCGGAGCGAGCTGGTGGATGTTCGTGCCGTCGTAGACGAGCACCGAGACCTGGTCACCGGCCTGGAGGACGTAGCCGTTCGTGAGCGCGGCGACGTGAACGACGGTTCCGGCCGGGAGCGCAGAGAACGTCGTCGCGGGCGGCGCGAAGTTGGCGGCGCCGATCGGAGCGGGCGTGCCGTCGCCCTGGACGAGGTCGTAGACCTGCTGGCCGCGATCGCTGATCGCCGGCGTGCCCGGGCCGTAGGTGAACGGCGCCGAGCCGGTGTAGACCGGGTTGCCCTGCTCGTCGTAGACCTGCTCGCCGCCGAGGTAGCGGACGTTCGTGCCGCGCGCCTGGACGACCGGGTCACCGGCGATGTGGAGCATCGGGTCGCCGGCCGCGTGCAGGAGCGGGTTGCCGGCCGGATCGGTGAGGACGGCGCCCGTGAAGAGGTCGCGGACGGGCTGGCCGCCGCTGTAGGTGAGCGGCTGCCCGGTCAGCGGGTCGACCACCGGCTCGCCGCCGAAGTACGTCTTCGCGTCGGGGTGCTGGTAGTACGTCGGCAGCCCGGTGCCGTGCAGGACGGGCAGGCCGGCCGCGAGCTGGTCGACGGGCACCTGGTAGGTGTCGAGCGTCGCCGACACGTCGCTCGAGACGCCCGTGTTGTCGATCGTGAGCATGTCCTGACCGGCGGGCGCGGACTGGACGAGGTTCGCCGTGTGAACGAACGGCACGAGCTGCGTGTCGTAGACCTTCACGACCGACGGGTGAGCGGTGACCGTCGCCGTCTTCCGCCCGCTCGCGTCGAGGTAGAGCAGCACCGCGCTGCCGGACGCGTTCGCGAAGTCGGTCACGTAGCTCTTCGTGTTGAGCGCCTGGACCGAGATGTTGTCGATCGCGTACGAGGCGTCGGCGCCGTTCTGCTCCCCCTTGAGCGCGAGCGTCGCCGTCGTCGTGCCGGCATCGAGCGAGAACGTCACGCAGAACGTGTGCGTCGCGCTCGCGCTCGAGCCCGCGCAGGTGTCGTGCCAGGAGCCGGCCGGCAGCTGCGCCTTCGTGGCCGTGTAGATCGGGCTGCCGTTGACGTAGACGCCGAAGGACGGAGTCGAGGCGTCGCCGTACTGCGGATAGACGTTCTGGACGTTGCCCTCGACGAGGTACGTCGCACCGGGGGTCAGCCCGCTCAGCGTCTGCTCGATCGTCGGGTCGGTCGAGGCACTCCCGTTCGAGTTGAGGATGAAGGTGCCGCCGTTCTGCCAGCCGCCGGCGTTGTCGATGTTCGAGCTCGACCAGCCGCCGCCGCTGCCGTTGCGCGGCACCGCCTGGCTGAAGTCGCCGTTCGTGATCAGGTCCGGCCCGTACTGGGCGAACGTCTTGTGGAAGGTCGGATCGACGTACACCTGCATGACCGGCTGCCCGTTCACGGCCGAGTCGGCGGAGAGGATCACCGGCACGCCCGTGTCGACGTTCGTCGGCTTGCCCTGTGTGTCGAGGTAGATCGGCACGGCGCCGGCGGTGCCGTAGTCGACCGGCGTGACGACGAGGTTGCCGCTCGCGTCGGTCGCAACGGTGCCGTACTCCTGGACGCCCGTCTGAAGCGAGCCGAGCTCCTGGACGAGGACGCTGACGAGGTTGCCGGCCGAGTCGATCACGCCGGAGCGGACGTTGAGCGCACCCGGGGTCGTCCCGGCCGGGCCGCAGAGCGTCGTTCCGGCGGCGCAGAGGATCGGCACCCAGTTCGCGCTGTAGTACGGGTCGCCGCCCACGCTGCCGAGCTGCGACCCCTTGACGACGACGATCGGCGTGTGCAGGAACTCGTCGACGAGCGAGCCCGGCGTGGCGTCGGCGATGGTGACCGGCGTCGTCTGCGTCGTCAGCATCGTCGTCCCATCGACGGTGAGCCGGCTGAGGATGCCGCTGAGCTGGGAGGCGGCGGACGCGACGTCGACGCTGTCGGCGCCGCCGGCGCCGGCGATCGTCGTCGCCGCGCCGATGTCGAGGACGTGGAACGTGTCGGCCTGGCTACCACCGTAGACGTCGAGGGTCGGGGCGGGCAGCGCGGTGCACGATCCGCCGGCGCTCGAGGGGATGCACGTCGAGTCGGCGATCGAGAACGTGTTCGGGCCCTGGTTCGAGAGCCGGAGCTGGACGTGCTCGATGCCCTGCATCTCGACGCCGTAGTACGTCGTCGTGTCGTACGCCGTCTGGCCGGTCGTCGAGTTGATGCCGAGGCC
>DATFMW010000184.1:0-2195 GCA_035266765.1 Gaiellaceae bacterium
GAAGACCTCGTAGTCCATCGAGAGCCCGAAGAGGATCGCGAACAGGAAGATCGGGATCCACGCCTCGATCGCGTCGACGCGCTGGACGCCGAGCAGGCCGGCGCCGATTCCGTCCTGGAAGATCGCGACGAGGAGTCCGTAGACGGCCGTGACCGTGAGCAGGTTGAGGAGTACCGCCTTCAGCGGCAGCAGGAGCGAGCGGAACGCGCGCAGGAGGACGAGGAACGTGAGCGCGAGCGCCGCAGCGAGGAGCCACGGCAGGCGGCCGTAGGCGCGGGCGAGGTAGTCGACGCCCTGCGGCGGCGCGCCGCCCGCGAGCACGCGCACGCCGGCCGGGAAGCGCGCCTTTGGTACGAGCGTGTCCCGGATCCGGTGGACGAGCGCCCGGCTCTGCGGCGCGCCGTACTCGTGCCGGCCGACGACGAAGAGGCGCGCGTAGCGGCCGCTCGGGTCGACGTAGGGGGCGCGGCGGCCGCTCGCGGTCACGTACGCCTCGGGGTCGTGGAAGATCGCGTCGGCGAGCCGCGAGACGGCGGCGCGGACGGCGGGCGTGCGCGCGCCGCCGGGGCGGCCGGAGTCGACGACGATCTCGGTCGGGGTCAGGGCGCCTGCGCCGACGCCGTTCCACAGCAGGTCGAGCCCGGTCACGGAGTCGCTGCCCGGCGGCAGGGCGGCGATCGAGCCGGGCGTCAGGCGCAGCCCGGCCGCGGGCGCGGTCGCGGCGCCGAGCAGGATCGCGCCGGCGGCGAGGAAGAGGACGGGGCGGCGCATGATCGCGCGTGCCAGCCGCGCCCAGAGGCCGCGGTCGAGGTCGACGGTCCCCGGCAGGACGGGGAGGCGGAGGCCGAGCCGGTCGCGCAGCAGGCGCGCGATGGGCAGCCGGCGTGCACCGCGGCGGCCGAGCAGTGACAGGAGCGCCGGTTGAAGCGTGATCGCTGCGGCGACCGAGACGAGCGGGACGAGCGCGGCGCCCGCGCCGAGCGAGCGGATGAACGGCACGGGGACGGCGAGGAGCAGCGCGAGCCCGATCGCCACGGTGAGCCCCGAGAAGACGACGGCGCGGCCGGCGGTCGCCATCGTGCGCACGACCGCCTCGTCGGTGTCCTCGCGCCGCGCCGCCCGCACGCCCCTGGCCGACGTCTCCGGAGGCCCGCTGTGCGGGCCGGAAGGGGCTGCCCGCCAGGGGCGTGCGAGTTCTTCGCGGAAGCGGCTCACGACGAGCAGGGAGTAGTCGACGGCGAGGCCGAGCCCGATCAGCTCGACGACGTTCGACACGTAGCTCGCCGTCGTCCAGGCGTGCGTGAGCAGCGAGACGAGCGCGAGCGTGCCGGCGATCGTGCAGGCGGCGAAGACGAACGGCACGAGCACTGCGGCCGAGAGGCCGAGCACGACGAGCAGGAGTGCGAGCGCGGCCGGGATCGCGATCGCCTCGCCGTGGTGGAGGTCGGCGGCGAGCACCGGTTCGAGGTCGTGCTGGATCGCCGGCTGCCCGGTGACGAGCGCGGGCGGCCCGCCGGCGGCGCGGAGGGCGCGGCGCAGCGGCTCCGTCCACGCCTTCGCGTGCTGGAGGTCGAGCGTCGTCGCGATGTCCCCGTAGACGATTCCGCCGCCTGTGCGCAGCGACCCCTGCACGTGCCCCGTCGGGACGACCGCCGCGGCGGCGACGAGCTCGCGCCGCAGCCGGCGCCGCGCCGCCGCGTCACGGTCCCGCGTGTGGAAGACGACGGTGAAGACGCCGTCGGGCCGCTCGTCGAAATGGCGCGCGAGGATCGCCCGCGCCTGCTCGGACTCGGTGCCGGGCACCGCGAACGACGTCGCGAGCCGGCCCGGGAGCCCCACGGCGGCGAACGTCCCGGCCACGAGCACGGTCAGCCAGCCGGCGAGCACGAGCGTGCGGCGCCGGAGGACTCCGCGGGTCCAGCGCTCGGGCACCCGTCGACCCTAGACGATTGCGCCGGACGGCCTGCCCGGTACGCTCGCGGCATGATCGACGTCCATCCCTGCCGTGACGCCGCCGAGTTCGGCCGGGCCGTCTACGCGATTGGCCAGTACTTCGGCGGCCCGCTCTCCGAGGAGCGGATCGAGCGCTTCCTCCGCGTGATCGAGCTCGAGCGGATGCATGCCGCCGCCGAGGACGGGGAGGTCGTCGGCGGCGCCGGCGCGTTCTCGTACGACCTGTCCGTGCCGGGCGGGTC
>DATFMW010000185.1:0-2953 GCA_035266765.1 Gaiellaceae bacterium
ACCTTCTTCGAGATGCTCGGCAACTTCTCGTTCGGGCAGTACTTCAAAGAAGGCGCGATCGCGCTGGCAACCGAGTTCGTCCAGGAGCGCCTGAAGCTCGACTGGGACCGGCTCTGGGTCACGGTCCATGCCGGAGACCCGGAACTGAAGCTCGGCCCTGACCAGGTCGCGATCGACCTGTGGGAGAAGATCGGGATGCCGGCCGAGCGGATCGTGCCGCTGCCCTCGTCGGAGAACTTCTGGTCGGTCGGCGGTCCGGGCCCGTGCGGCCCCGACTCGGAGATCTACTACGACTGGGGCGTCGAGGTCGGCTGCGCCGGGGGCTGCTTGCCGGGCTGCTCGCGCTGCGAGCGCTTCCTCGAGTTCTGGAACCTCGTCTTCATGGAGTACGAGCTCCATCGGGACGGAACGCTGACTCCGCTGCCGAAGCAGAACATCGACACGGGCATGGGTGTCGAGCGGATCTCCCGGATCATCCAGCAGGTGCCCTCGGTCTACGACACCGACGGCTACCAGATGATCATGGCCTGGATCGCCGCCGAGTCCGGCGTCGCGTACGGCGACTCGCCCGACGCGACGAAGGCGCACCGCGTCCTCGCCGACCACGGGCGCGGCATGACGTTCATCGTCGCCGAGGGCGTCACGCCGTCGAACGAGGGGCGGGGCTACGTCCTGCGCCGGATCATCCGCCGTGCGGCCCAGCACGGGCTGCGGATCGGGATGCAGGCGCCGTTCCTGCCCGGCCTCGCCGGCACGGTGATCGAGCAGATGGGGGACGCCTACCCGGAGCTCGTCGAGCACGAGGACGAGATCCGGCGGATCCTCGCGGCCGAGGAGGAACGCTTCGGCGAGACGCTCGAGCGCGGCATGAAGCTCTTCGACGAGGCCGCCGCCGGCGGCCGGATCACCGGCGACGACGCGTTCACGCTGCAGGCGACGTACGGGTTCCCGATCGAGCTGACGCAGGAGCTCGCGCGCGAGCGCGGCCTCGAGGTGAACGACGAGGAATACACGCGGCTGATGGCCGAGCACCGCGAGATCTCGCGCGCGGGCGTCGCCGGCGGGAATGCGCAGCGCGCAGCCGAGTTCGCCGCCGCGGCCGACTTCCGCACCGAGTTCGTCGGCTACGAGCAGACCGAGGTGCACACACAGGTGGGCGCGCTCGAGGAGCTCGGCGACGGCCTCTTCCTCGCGAAGCTGCGCGAGTCGCCGTTCTACCCGGCGGGCGGCGGCCAGGTCACCGACGCCGGCTGGATCGAGCGGGAGGACGGGACCCGCGCCGAGCTGCGCGAGGCCTATCGCTTCGACGGCGACCAGGCGCTGCTGTTCGAGATGGCTGGAAGCGCTGGGGGCTCCAGCTTCGCTGCCGGCGAGCGGGTGCGCGCGGTCGTGCCCTGGGCGCGGCGCCATCCGACGCAGGCGAACCACACCGGCACGCACGTCCTCCACCAGGTGCTGCGCGAGGTGCTCGGCGACCACGTCAAGCAGGCCGGCTCCGCCGTGCGCCCGGACAAGCTCCGCTTCGACTTCACGCACCCGCAGGCGCTGACGCCGGAGGAGCGCACGCGCGTCGAGCAGCTCGTGAACGAGCGGATCTTCGCGAACCTGCCCGTGCGCACGTACGAGACACCGATCGAGGAGGCGCGGACGCTCGGCGCGATGATGCTCTTCGGCGAGAAGTACGGCGACATCGTGCGCGTCGTCGACGTCGGCGGCTGGTCGGTCGAGCTCTGCGGCGGCACCCACGTCCGCTCGACGGCGGAGATCGGGCCGTTCGCGATCCTCTCCGAGAGCTCGGTCGGCTCGGGTGCGCGCCGGATCGAGGCGGTCACCGCCGGCGAGGCGTTCGCGTACCTGCACGAGCGCTCGCGCGAGGCGGACGAGCTGCGGGTCGAGCTCGAGCAGGCGCGCAAGGAGGCGCGGAAGCCGCGCGCCGAGGTCGCGTCGGAGTTCGAGGTGGTCGACCGGGCGAACGGCGTCCTCCTCGTCTCGGCGAGCGGCCTCAAGGGCGGGCCGCTGCGCGACCTCTCCGACCGGATCCGCCAGCAGGAGAAGGCGGACGGCGTGATCGTCGGCTCCGTCGACGACGGGCGCGCCTACCTCGTGATCAACTTCGCCGAGTCGCTCGTCGGGCACGGCCTCGACGCGTCCGCGCTTGTGCGCGACCTCGGCCGCCACATCGGCGGCGGCGGCGGCGGCAAGCCGACGCTGGCGGAAGCCGGCGGCAAGAACCCGGACGGCGTCCGCGAGGCGCTCACCGCCGGGAAGAGGGCCGTGGAGGACGCGCTGTCGTGAAGACGCTCGCGCTCGACTACGGGTCGGCGCGCACCGGCGTCGCCGTCTCGGACCCGACGGGCGTGATCGCGCGCCCGCTCGGCGTCGTCGATCGGGCGGGAAGTGAGCAGGGCCTCGCGGAGCTCGCGCGCCTCGTTGGCGAGCAGGAGGCCGACCAGGTTGTCGTCGGGCTGCCGCTGACGCTCCGCGGCGCGCGCGGCGAGCAGGCGCGCGCGACCGAGCGGTTCGTCGACGCGCTGCGCGGCGTCCTCGACGTGCCCGTCGTGCTCTTCGACGAGCGGTTCACCACCGATCTCGCCCAGCAGACACCGTCAGCGGCCCCGGAGGACGCCCGGGCGGCGGCGCACCTGCTCTCCAGCTACCTCGCGTGGTCGAGCGCAACTCCGGCCTGAGACCGGGCCCGCCTCGGGCGGAGCGGCGGCGGCACGCCCGCAGGCGTCTGCTCGCGATCGTCGGCGTGCTCGCTATCCTCGCGATCGGCCTCGTCGTCGCCTTCGGCCTCGGTGTCGGCACCAGGAGCTCGACACCGAGCACGACCGCGGCGGCGGTCCCGCCGCCGAAGCCGTTCCGCGTCGTCTTCCCCGAGGGCTTCACACGCGCCCAGATGGCCGAGCGCGTCCAAGTCGTGGCGAAGATCGCCCACGCCGAGCGCGGCGTG
>DATFMW010000186.1:0-7005 GCA_035266765.1 Gaiellaceae bacterium
CGGCTCATCCGCCGTCGCGGCGAAGCCGGTAGCCGGCGCCGCGCACGGTCTCGATCGCGGCTCGGCCGAAGGGGCGGTCGAGCTTCTCGCGCAGGTTGCGGACGTGGACGGTGACGACGTTGGAGCGGTTCTCGTAGTTCATGTCCCAGCCGTGAGAGAGCAACTCGTAGCGGGAGATCACCTCGCCCGGCCGGCGCATGAACAGCTCCAGCAGCGCCAGCTCCTTCACCGACAGCGGTACCTCGACCTCGCCGCGCCAGACCCGCTGCGTCGCTGGATCGAGCCGCAGATCGCCGACCTCCAGCATCGCCGGCCGCTCCGGAGAGCCGCGCCGAACGAGCGCACGCAGCCGCGCCCGCAGCTCCGCCAGCGAGAACGGCTTGGTCAGATAGTCGTCGGCACCCGAGTCGAGACCGTGCACACGGTCGGCGACCGCGTCGCGGGCGGTCAGTAGCAGCACCGGAGTCCACACGCCCTCGCCGCGCAGACGCGAGCAGGTCTCGAATCCGTCCAGGCCCGGCAGCATCACGTCGAGCACGATCGCGTCGTAGGGTTGCGCCTTCGCCATCCAGAGAGCCTCGTCGCCCGACCCGGTCAGGTCGGCTGCGCCGCCACGCTCGGACAGGGCGCGCCGTAGCAGCGGCCCCAGCTTCGGATCGTCCTCGACCACGAGCGTCCGCATCCGTTCAAGAGTGCCATCGCGGAGGTGAACCCGGGGTGAACGCGCGCGGATCCACCGTCACCGCCGCTTCACCTCGCCCTCCTACCGTGAGCTTTGCGATCGCAGCACACCCGCAAACCACGCAAGGAGGACCATCATGCGCAGACGACTGACCAGGCTCGCAGCCGCGCTCGCGGCGCTCGCGGCGCTCGCCGTCGGCGGCTCCGCGCTCGCCTCCGCGGCGCAGAAGAGCCACTCGAGCTCCCCGCCGCCGGTGACCGCAACCCAGCCGGCGAACCAGACCACGGCCGACAACCCGGCCGAGGCCCCCGACAACCCGGCGGAGGCGTCGAGTAGCGCAGCCGACACCGACAACGTCCAGCAGGGCGACCAGAGCGGCAGCGACGCTGCCAGCGGCCAGGCGGAACAGCTCGGCTCGGAGTCCACTGCCAGCGACGGACCTGGCGGCTACGCCGACGCCAACCCCAACGCGGACACCCAGCAGACGGGCGAGCACTAACACTCGCAGCGCGGACGCGGCGGCCCCGCTGAGCCGGGGCCGCCGCGGCTACGTGAGGGTCGTGAAACGATGGCGTTCCTGCCGCCGCGACCGACCTGCGCGGGCGCGGCTCGTGACGCCGGGCATCTCCGCCGCGAGCCGCCTCCGGCGGCTCGCACCCGAGCGAGCGGAAAGCGGAGCGCCAGCGCAGCGGGCGAAGCGGGACAAGCGAAACGAACGAGCCGCCCCCGGCGGCTCGTGAAGTGGAGCGTACCGGGATCGAACCGGTGACCTCCGGCTTGCAAAGCCGGCGCTCTCCCAGCTGAGCTAACGCCCCGTGCGGCCCAGTGTAGATGGGCTCGCGGCACGGGAACGGTCCGCGGCGTCCGTCACGTCCTCTGGATGCTGCGCCCGACCTGTGCGGGCGCGGCACGCTGCCGGATGAAGCCGAAGCGAAGGGCGCGAGCCCCTTCGGGGCTCGCTTGCCGAGCGAGCGGAAAGCGCAGCGCCGGCACGCGCGCACCGCGCGCCTGCCGGCGCGAAGCGGGCGACGCGGGAAACAGCCGCGCGGGAAAAGCTGCAACCCCTACGCGGCGTCGAACGGGCTGCCGAGCTGGTGCGACCACCAGTGGGCGTCGTCGTCGGATCGGAGCCGCGGCTCTCTGCCGGGGCTGGGCGTTCCGCCGCCGGTCTGCTGCTCCTGCAGGGAGAGCTCGGCCTCGCGGGCGCGGAGCCGGTCGCGTGCGAGCTCGAGCTCTCGCGCCCGCGCCATCAGCTCCTCCCGGCGGTGCTCGTACTCCTCGCGTACCACGACGAGCCGTTCGCGCTGTGCCTCGACCGCCGCCAGCATCTGCTCGAGGCGCCGCTCGCGCAGCTCGAGATCGGCGGCGTCGGGTGCACCGGGGTCGTCGGCGGCCCCGTGCTCGGGCCCTGGGTGCACGTCCTCGCCGAGTGGCTCGGTGGTGTCGCGCGGCTCGACCGGGTCCTCGTGCGTGGCGAGACCGGCGTCACGTCCGGGTGAGGTGCGGCCTTCGTGGGGATCTGCGGTCACGGCGCTCCTTGCGATTGGAACAGAACACCGCAGACCTGTCCTGTACTTCTACACGATCCGGCTGGAGGGGGCGCCTGTCGATCCCCCGGGCGAGGGATCGACAGGCGCGGGGCGCGGTTACGCCGCCCGCTCCAGGCGCTCCTCCACACGGGCCCGCGCGACGATCGAGTTGCGATCGCCGAAGCGCAGACGGGCGCGGACAGCGCGATGCTCGTCCCAGAGCCGGTCGAGCTCCGCGTCGATGGCGCGGATGTCGGCGCGGACCTGGGCGTCGTACTCGTCGGCGAGCCGGTGCCAGAGCGCGGTGCGCTCCTCGCTCAGGCTGCCGATCTCCTCGTGGATCTCGCTCAGTGTCCTCATGTTGTTCCTCAACGGAGGAGATGCCCCGAGCATTCCGCGGCAAACCTCAGGAATACCCGAGGTCTGAGAGCTGGTCCTCGTCGAGCCCGAAGTAGTGGGCCAGCTCGTGGAGGACGGTGATCCGGATCTCCTCCTCGAGCTCGGCCGGGTCGGGGAACGACTCGACGAGCGGCAGCCGGAAGATGCGGATCCGGTCGGGCAGCGAGCCCGCCCAGTCGCCTCGCTCGGGCAGCGGCACGCCCTCGTAGAGACCGAACAGATCAGGGTCCTCGGGGTGCTCGTCCTCGACCGAGATGTCGATGTTCAGGATCGTCGCGCGCAGGTCCGGCGGCAGCGACTCCAGCACCCGCTCGACGCGCTGCTCGAATCTCACGCTCTCACCAGACCGGGTAGCGGGAGACGGGGGCTTGGGGCCGGCGCCGGGCGACGAGCAGCACCGTCGCGAGGCCGAACGCGAAGCCGCCCACGTGGGCGAAGAACGCAACACCGCCGCCCGACTCCGGGTGGAGGAGCGAGAGCCCGCCCGTCCACACCTGGAGCGCGATCCAGACGCCGAGGAACCAGATCGCCGGGATCTCGCGGATCAGGATGATCCCGAAGAAGATCAGCGTCAGCACGCGGGCGCGGGGGAGGAGGACGAAGTACGCGCCGAGCACACCGGCGACGGCGCCGCTGGCGCCGATGTTCGGGATGCTCGCCGCCGACGTCGACCCCGCCCAGAGTGTGACCGCCGTCTGCACCGCCATCGCCGCCACCCCCGCCGCGAGGTACCAGACGAGGAAGCGCACCCTCCCGAGCGCGTCCTCGACGTTGTTCCCGAAGATCCAGAGGAAGAGCATGTTGCCGAGGATGTGCTGCCAGCTCGCGTGCATGAACATCGCCGAGAAGACGCC
This sequence comes from Gaiellaceae bacterium, assembly GCA_035266765.1. Lineage (GTDB taxonomy): Bacteria > Actinomycetota > Thermoleophilia > Gaiellales > Gaiellaceae > Palsa-739. The sequence continues at coordinate 3,465 of DATFMW010000186.1, forward strand.
CTCGTACCACGGCACCGGCTGGACGCCCGCGACGCACGGCCCGGCAAGCGCGCACGGGTAGTAGCCGTCGCTGAACACGTGGACGGCCACACCGGGGCCCGACAGCTCCCAGAGCCACACGAGCGCGTTCGCGGCGATCAGGGCGACAGTGACCACCGGGAACGCGCGCGTCGGGACGTTGTCCCGCAGCGGAATCACGCTCCGAGTGTACGTCCGCAAGAGACTTGACAGATAGCGACTCAGGTTTTATCTTTGACTGTGCAATAGATACGTCTCGAAGGAGGAAATACAGATGGCGACGCTTGTTCGTTGGGAGCCCTTCCGCGAGCTCGCCGCTCTGCAGAGCGAGATGAGCCGGGTCATGAACGGTCTGCTCGAGGGCAACGGCCGCACGACCCAGAGCTGGGTGCCGACGGTCGACGTCTGGGAGACCGAGGACGAGGTCGTGTACGCGTTCGACCTTCCCGGCATCCCCGAGGACAAGATCTCGGTCGAGCTCGAGGACGGAGCGCTCACCGTGACCGCCGAGCGCGAGCGGGCGGAGAAGGTCGGCGACGATCGCTTCTTCCGCTACGAGCGCCGCTTCGGCACGTTCACGCGGACGATCGGCCTGCCGCAGGGCGTGAACGAGGACGCCGTGAACGCGCGCTACGAGCACGGCGTGCTCGAGGTGCACGTCCGCAAGCCCGAGCAGCCGAAGCCGCGCAAGATCGAGATCGGCCTCGGGCACAAGACGATCGAGGGGACAGCCGAGAAGAAGTAGCGCGCGAGCGCTTCGCACTTCTAGCGCAACGGCGGCCGAAAGGCCGCCGTTGCGCCGTTAGCCGGCGGCGAGCGACTCGCGGATCCGGTCGCCGACGGCCGCGAGCTCGAGCGTCTGGCCGGTGACGTCGCGGAGCAGCTCGTCGGCGGTGTGCCGCTGGCCCTCCGCCCACAGCTCGCGCAGCAGCGAGCCGGCGTCACGGCGGGCGAACCAGGCGTTGCCGAACTTCTCGCGCAGGTACGAGCGCAGCTGCGCCTCGAACGCCCACGCGCGCAGGTACTGCGACGCGTAGAAGCCCTCGTCGATGTCGGCGAGATAGTCCGTGTCACTCGGCTCGACCTTCAACGCGTCGGCGAGCAGCTCGACGTAGCGCGGACGCATCGCCGTCACGTCCGGGGCGGCGTGGTACTCGAGCTCGTAGAGCAGCTTCGCGCAGTAGCGGCGGACGAGCCACAGCAGCTGCGTCGCGCCCTCGGCGGCGAACTCGTACGGACGGGGGAAGTCGAGCCGCCGCTCGAGCCACACCGGGTCGATCGTCAGGTGCTCGAGCAGCATCGCCCAGCCCTCGGTGACCGCGTTGTCGCCGAGCCGCTTCTCCTCCATCTGAAGCGACGGGGACGTGTGCGCGAAGTGCTCGGTGTGCCCCGCCTCGTGGAAGAGCGCGCGCCAGTCGTCCGGGCCGCCCTGCGGCTTGATCACGAGGACGACGCGATCGGGAACCTCGATCGGGACGCAGAACGCCCGCGGATCCTTGTTCGGCCGCTCCTCGAGGTCGAGCTCGACGTTCGCCTGCGCCCGCAGCTCGATCCCGAGGTCGGCGAGCGTCCCCTCGAGGGCGGGCAGCATCAGGTCCTTCGGGAAGGCGGCGTCCCAGGCGACCCCGCGCCAGACGCGCGCGACGTCCCAGCGCTCCAGCTCGCCGAGACCGAGCCCGATCCGGGAGCGGAAGAAGCGGTCGCCCGCCTGCTCCCACAGCTGCTCCGTCTCGTCGAGGAAGCGCCGGCACTGCCCGGCGAGATCGTCGAGCGGATAGTCGAAGCCGCGGTAGAGCTCGGTGTAGCTCGGCGCGCCGAGCCGCTTGGTCTCCGCGTGCACGACGTGCGCGGCCCGCAGGTGGAGCGGGTTCAGCTCGGCCTCGGTCAGCTCGTTCCGCGCTCGCTCGAGCCGCCTGCGTGTCGCGCGGTCGTTCTCGTTGCCGATCCGCGGGCGGAGCATCCGGTACGGCACCTCGTCGCCGTCGACGGACGCCTTCAGCGACGCCTCGAGCTCGGCGAGGCGCTCGGCCTCCTCGCGGACGAAGTTGCCGAGATAGCCCTCGCAGGCGAACCGCCACAGCTCGCGCGCGTTCCGTCCGAAGCTCTTCGCGGTCTCGCCGAGCGCGAGGGCGGTCGAGAGCTTCGTCAGCTCGGCATGCCGCTCGTAGATCGGGGCGAGGTTGTAGTCGTCCTTGAGGCCGGCGAAATGGAGGTAGGCCTCCTCGTCCAGCTCGGCGAGGAACCGGTCGGCGTCCTCGCGCAGCGCGTCGAGCTCCCGTTGGCTGAGCGGCTCCCGCACGGCGAACCGTAGGATAGTCGCCGTGCTGGAGATCAAATTGAAGACCGACCGCCGGACGCAGCTGATCGAGATCACCGACCAGGTGCGCGAGGCGCTCGGCGACGCGAACGGCGCCGCCGCGGTCCTCGTGTACGTGCCGCACACGACCGCCGGGGTCGCGATCAACGAGCGGATCGACCCGGAGCTCGTCGACGACCTCGAGAACGCGTTCCAGCGCGTCGTCGGCGACGACTGGGAGTGGAAGCACTCCGACGAGGACGGGCCGAACGCCCCCTCGCACGCGCGCGCGTCGCTCGCCTCGAGCCCGCAGGTGCTGATCCCGCTCCGCGACGGTGCGCTCGGGCTCGGCACCTATCAGGGGATCTTCTTCTGCGAGTTCGACGGGCCGCGCGACCGCAAGATCGTCGTCACGCCGATCTCCTGATACGCGCCTCTTCGTCTCAGAGCGGAACCGCGGCGGACACCCCGAGCGGGGTGCCGTTCCGGTCGAGCGCGGCGACCGCGGCGTAGCGGTCGCCCGCAGGCGCGGCGATCCGTGTCTCGAAGCCGGTTCTCGGGACGGTGAGCGACGGCTGCAGCGACGACGCGTCCAGGCCGGAGCGGAGCTGCCAGCTCACCGCCTCGGTCGCACCGTTCCAGCTTGCATGGAGCATGCCGTCGGCGGGCGAGCGGACGAGCGCCGGCGGCGTGGCCGGCCGTCCCACCCACGGGAAGCGGAACGCGCGGTAGTTCTCGCCGCCGTGTGGCAGCTTCGCGTCGAAGCGGATCGATCCGTCGGCCGCGAACTCGGTGATGTACGGCTCGCTGCCCCAGCCGACGACCATGCCGCCGTCGGCGAGCAGCTGGCCGTTGCCCATGAAGTGCGCCAGCAGCCGCTCGGGGCGGTGGACGTACTTCCGCACCAGGTGCGCGCGCCGGTGGACGTGGTCGAGGCCGAGCAGCAGCACCTTCGACTGCGGCTGGACGGGCGGTGCGGCGCCGTCGTCGAAGATGCTGACGAGCTCGCCGCCGGCGTGCACGCGGGCGTCGTGCTGCCACGCGAAGACCGTCCCGGGGCCCATCGCGAAATCGCTCCGCTTGCCGCCGAGCCGCCAGAGCACGGCGCCGGTCTTCCGGCTGACCCGGTAGACCGCCCACGTGTTCCGCGCCGATACGAGCAGGTCGCCGTCGGGTGCCACGTCGATCGAGTTGACGTGGAAGTAGTCGTACGGGGTGCCCGGCTTC
>DATFMW010000187.1:0-2830 GCA_035266765.1 Gaiellaceae bacterium
CTGACGACGAACGGGTCGCTGCTCGCGCAGAAGGCCGACGCGCTCGCCGGCGCGGGGCTCGACCGCGTGACCGTCAGCCTCGACTCGCTCGACGACGAGGTCTTCTCGGCGCTGAACGACGTCGACTTTCCGGTCCTGCGCGTGCTCGAGGGGATCGACGCAGCGGCCGCGGCCGGCCTCCCCGTCAAGGTGAACGCGGTCGTCAAGCGCGGCGTCAACGACGGCGACGTCGTCATGCTCGCCGAGCGCTTCCGCGGCACCGGGCACACGCTCCGCTTCATCGAGTACATGGACGTCGGCTCCACGAACGGGTGGCGCCTCGACGAGGTCGTCCCCGCCGACGAGATCGTGCGCCGCATCGACGCGGTCTGGCCGCTCGAGCCGGTGCCGGCCGCGCGCGGCGACGAGACGGCGCGCCGCTTCCGCTACCGCGACGGCGCAGGCGAGATCGGCGTGATCGCCTCGGTGACCCAGCCGTTCTGCGGCGGCTGCTCGCGCGCCCGGCTGTCGGCCGAGGGCCGGCTCTATACCTGTCTCTTCGCCGCGCGCGGCCACGACCTGCGGGCGCCGCTCCGTCTGGGCGCCTCCGACACGGAGCTGGCGGAGACGGTCCGTGGCATCTGGGGGCGGCGCGACGACCGCTACTCGGAGCTGCGGACGGGCAAAACGGCCGGCCTGCCGAAGGTCGAGATGTCGTATATCGGCGGCTGAAGCGGCGCCGCGACAGCGGTAGAATCAAGATATGACCTCCGTCGTCGCAGCCGGGCGTCGTGTTCTTCCGCGCGGCTGGGCGGATTTCGCGCGCCAGCTCGTGATCTGGTTCGGCTTCCTGTTCGCGTACCAGATCGTCCGCGGCTTCGCCGACCGGAACCCGGCGAGGGCGTTCTGGAACGGCTACCGGGTGATCGACTTCGAGCGGCGGTGGTCGCACCATCTCGTGGAGCTGACCGCGCAGCACATCGCCGACTCGTCGCACTGGCTCCTGACCGCCGCGGCCTGGACGTACTGGAACTCCGAGTTCACCGTGATGGGCCTCGCGATCCTCTGGGTCTACCTGCGCCGCCACGAGCACTTCGTCCGCTTCCGCAACACCGTGCTGCTCGCCAACGTGATCGGGCTTTTCGGCTACGCGCTCATGCCGACTGCGCCGCCGCGGATGTTCTCGACCATCGGCTTCAAGGACACGCTCGACTCGATGGGCAGCCTCAACCACGGCTCCGGGCTCGTCCAGCTCGCCGCGAACCCGTACGCGGCGATGCCGAGCCTGCATTCGGCCGACGCGCTGATCGTCGCGGTCTTCCTCGTCGCCGCCTCGAAGCACTGGTGGTCGAAGGCCATCTGGGCGTTCTGGCCGGTCTGGGTCTGGTTCTGCGTGATGGCGACGGCGAACCACTTCCTGCTCGACGTGCTCGCCGGGATCGGCGTCGCCCTCGTCTCGCTCGCGGTTGTCGCGCTCGTGCCGCGCCTCCGCCGGCACCGCGCGCCTGAGACGGATCCCATCGCAAAGACGCTATAGTCGCCGCCCGTGCCGGCGATGCGAGAGACCCCGAGTCTGCGGCGGGTGCAGGAGGGCTACACGACCGGTGCCCGAACGCTCGCGAGCCGCTCGGTCACCGGCCTCGCACGGACGCGGGTGACGCCGAACGCGCTCACCGTCTCCGGCGTCTCGCTCTGCATCGCAGGCTCCGTGCTCGTCTACTTCGAGAACCGGAACGAGCTCCTCTTCTACTGGCTCGGCGGCGCGCTCTTCCTCGTCGGCTCGATCCTCGACATCCTCGACGGCGCCCTCGCGCGGGCGGGCGGCAAGACGACGCCCTTCGGCGCGTTCCTCGATTCGACCACCGACCGCGTCGGCGAGGGCTTCCTGCTCGGCGCGATCGCGCTCGTCTTCGACCGGCACGGCCTCTCCTGGGCGATCGCGCTCGCGTTCGCGTCGCTCGCCGGCTCGTTCCTCGTCTCCTACACGCGCGCGAAGGCGGAGATCTTGAGCCTCAAGGGCGATGTCGGCCTCGGCGGACGCGCCGAGCGCGTCACCGTCCTCGCGTGCGGCCTCGCCGCCGCCCCGTGGGGTGGCCTGCCGTGGGCGATCACGTTCCTGACCGGCCTGACCTGGCTCACCGTCGGGCAGCGGGTCTGGGCCGTGCGCCGGCAGATGCTCCAGGGTAGATAGCACTCGCGGGCCCGGCCTTCCGGGTGATAGCAGTTGTGTGCTATCACTACTCGGGATGGCACGGGAAAGACGCAGCGTCCTCGTCCGCATGCCCGCCGCGCTGAAGCGGCGCCTCGCCGACGAGGTGGTTGCACGCGGCGCGAGCCTGAACGACGTCGCCGTCGGCATCCTCGCCTCCCGCTTCGCCGTCCCGTACGCCCCCACCGGCCGGAGAGGCATCGGCCCCCGGCCGCGCGGTGACGTCCTCCTGCGGATGCCGCCCGAGCTGAAGGAGAAGCTCGCGCGGCGCGCGGCCGAGCGCCGGCGGAACACGAACGACCTCATCGTCGAGACCCTCTCGGAGGGGCTCGGCCTGAAAGGAGAGCAGTCGATGGCTTCATCGAACGGCAAGCCGCGCTCGGACGACAAGGTCCGGGTCGCGATCATCGGCGTCGGGAACTGCGCGAATTCGCTGCTCCAGGGCGTCGAGTACTACAAGGACGCCCCGGACGACCATTTCGTCCCCGGCCTCATGCACGTCAACCTCGGCGGGTACCACATTCACGACATCGAGTTCACGGCCGCCTTCGACGTCGTCAAGGGCAAGGTCGGCGAGGACCTCTCCGACGCGATGTGGGCGCACCCGAACGACACGATCAAGTTCGCCGACGTGCCGAAGAC
>DATFMW010000188.1:0-2398 GCA_035266765.1 Gaiellaceae bacterium
CGTCGTCACGGCCGGCAACTCGAGCCAGATCGTTGACGGCGCCGCGGCCGTCCTGATCGCCTCCGAGCGGAAGGCCATGCAGCTCGGGCTGGAGCCGCGGGCTCGCTTCCTCTCCTTCGGGATCGCCGGCGTCGACCCGCACGTGATGCTGCACGGCAACCCGGAGGCGTGCGCGAACGCGCTCGCGAAGGCCGGGCTCACGTGGGACGAGATCGAGGTGATCGAGGTGAACGAGGCGTTCGCGTCGGTCGTGGGCCAGTTCCTCGCCGACACGGGCCTCGGCGGCCGCTACGAGGCCGGCGACGTGAACCCGAACGGTGGCGGCATCTCGCTCGGGCATCCGCTCGGCGCGACCGGCGCCCGCATCACCGCCACGCTCGTGTCCGAGCTCGAGCGCCGGAACGCGCGCTACGGCATCGCCGCGATGTGCATCGGCTTCGGCCAGGCGATCGCCGGCGTCGTCGAGCGGATCTAGAGGAGGCGCGGCCGGATACGCTCGCCGCCGTGACGGCGTCGAGAACCCGCGCGGCGCACGGAGCGCTCGCGCTCGCGTTTCTCTGCTTCGGCGCGGTGGACGGGACGTGGGCGGCGCGGCTGCCCGCGCTGCAGTACCGGCTCTCGCTCGACAGCGGCGACCTCGGGCTCGTCCTCCTCGGCGTCGCGGTGGCCGCGACGCTCGCGCTGCCGGTCGCGGGCTGGCTGACGTCGCACCGCGGCAGCCGCGGGCCGGTGGGGCTCGGGCTCGCCGTCGTGGCCGCCGGGCTCACCGCGGCGGCGTTCGCGCCCACTCTCGCGTCGCTCGTCCCGGCGGCCTGCGTGCTCGGTGCCGGCTTCGGGATCGTCGACGTGGCGGCGAATGCGCACGGCGTCGCGCTCGAGCGGCAGGCGGGACGGCCGCTGCTCTCGGCGCTGCACGGCGCCTGGAGCTTCGGGCTCCTCGCCGGCTCCGGGATCGCTGCCGGCGCGGCCGCCGCGGGCGCAGGGCCGCGGCTCCAGTTCCCCCTCGTCGCGGCCGGCGTCGCCGTGCTCGCGCTCGCGCTCGTTCCCCGGCTGCTGCCCGGTGCCGTCGAGGTGACCGTCGACAGCGCGCGCTTCGCGCTGCCGCGCGGAGCGCTCGCGCTGCCCGCTCTCCTGACGTTCTGCTCGATGTTCGTCGAGTCGGCCTCGATGAACTGGAGCGCCGTGTTCCTCGCCGGGCCCGCCGGTGCAGGTGCGGCCACGGCCGCGGGCGGCGTCGTCGCCTTCTCGGTCGCGATGACCGTGGCGCGGTTTGCCGGCGATCCGCTGCTCGTGCGCTGGGGCGTCGGCGGGATCGCCGTCCGGGGCGGGCTCGTCTCCTGCGCGGGCATCCTGCTCGCGCTCGCGACCCGCTCGCCGGTGCCCGCGCTCGCCGGCTTCGCGCTCGTCGGCGGCGGTTGCGCCGCGATCGTGCCCGCGCTTTTCCGTGTCGCCGGGTCAGCGCCTGGGATCGCCTCCGGGGCGGGGATCGCGGCTGTGGCGACCGCCGGCTACAGCGGCGGCGTGGTCCAGGGGCCGGCGATCGGCTTCCTTGCACGCGGCGTCGGTCTCACGGGTGCGCTCGGCCTCGTCGCCGCCGCGGCGGCGACGATCGCGCTGCTCGGCCCGCGGCTCGCGCAGCCCCGGCTGTAGGCTCTCCCCGCGTGGCAGGAGAGATCCGGAGGGTCGGCGTCGTCGGGCTCGGGGCAATGGGCTCCGGGATCGTCCAGCTCTGCGTCGAGGCCGGGATCGAAACCGTCGGCCGCGAGGTGACCATCGAGCTCGGGGAGCGCTCGCGCGACCGGATCGGCCACTTCCTCACCCGCAAGGTCGAGAAGGGGACGCTCGCCGCAGACGCGCGCGACGCGGCCGTCGCGAGGCTCACGCTCACGACCGAGCTCGCGGGCCTCGCCGATTGCGACGTGGTGATCGAGGCGATCGTCGAGGAACTCGCCCCGAAGCAGGAGCTCTTCGCCGAGCTCGAGACGGTCTGCCGTCCCGACGCCGTGCTCGCGACGAATACGTCGGCGCTCTCGGTGACGGAGATCGCCTCGGCGACATCGAGCGCCGAGCGGGTCGTCGGCATGCACTTCTTCAACCCGGCGCCGCTGATGCCGCTCGTGGAGATCGTTCGCGCCGAACTCTCCGCCGACGCGGCCGTCGAGACCGCCTTCGCGCTCGGAGAGCGTCTCGGCAAGCACCCGATTCGCTGCCACGACACGCCCGGCTTCGTCGTCAACCGCGTGCTCATCCCACTCCTCAACGACTGCGTCCGCGTGCTCGACGAGGCTCGGGTGACGGTCGAGGATCTCGACGCGGGGATGAAACACGGCGCCGGCTGGCCGATGGGGCCCTGCGAGTTGCTCGACCTCGTCGGGCTCGACGTCCACGTCCACGCGAG
>DATFMW010000189.1:0-8891 GCA_035266765.1 Gaiellaceae bacterium
GTAGCGGGACGGGAGCGAGAACGTCAGCCACAGCGTCCACGGCACGAGGACGGCGGCGGCGACGGTCAGGAGCGGCGTCACCCAGTGCGGCAGCGGCACGCGTCCCGGCTCCGTGATCGCCGGGATCTCGTCGGACGGCATGTCCTCGGGCAGCTCCTCGATGCACAGGTTGTACCGGTCGTCCTTGCTACGACGCGCCGGAGACGGCGCTACGCTGCTCCCGTGAGGCTCCGGATCCCGAGAGCAGAGTCCTTGCTCGCCTGGGCCGCCGCCGCCGTCGGACTGATCGGGATCGTCTCCGCGCTGACGCCGGAGATGGCGGACCGCGTCAAGCTCGTCCGCGGCGTGCTCCCGCCCGGCTTCCCGGAGGTGGCGCGTGTCGGCGCGATGGCGTTCGGGCTCGGCCTCGTCTGGGTCTCGCGCGGGCTCGCCCGCCGGCGGCACCGCGCCTGGCAGCTCGGGATCGCGATCGTCGTCGTCTCGGCGATCGCGCATCTCGCGAAGGGACTCGACGTCGAGGAGGCGACGATCTCGCTCGCCCTGCTCGTCGCGCTCGTCCGCTACCGCAGCCGCTTCGACGTGCCCGGCGACCCGGCCTCCGCCCGCCCGCTGCTCGCCGTCGGCGCGGCGCTCGGCGCGACCGCGTCGGTCGCCATCGCAGTGGAGCTGCGGGGCGCCGAGCTGCCGCGCGGCGGGGCCGACGGTCTCACCGGGCTCGGCATCGCGCTCGCGTTCGCGGCGCTCTACTTCCTGCTGCGCCCGGTGTCGCAGGTGGTCGCGCAGACCGTCGGCGAGCAGCGCGTCGCACGGGCGCTCGTGGACGCCTACGGCAACGACAGCCTCTCGTTCTTCGCGCTCCGGCGCGACAAGAGCTATCTCTTCTCACCGACGCGGCGGGCGTTCCTCGCGTATCGCGTCGTCGCGGGGAGCGCCCTCGTCAGCGGCGACCCGGTCGGCGACGAGGACGAGTTCGACGCGCTGCTCGCCGAGTTCCGCCGGGTCGTGCGCGCCAACGGCTGGCGCCTCGCCGTCGTCGGCGCCTCCGACCAGCAGCTCGACCGCTACCGGGCGCTCGGCCTGCGGCCGATCCCGATGGGGGAGGAAGCCGTGCTGCGGCCGGGTGAGTTCTCGCTCGAGGGGCGCGCGATCCGCAAGGTGCGCCAGTCCGTGTCGCGGCTCGAGAAGGCCGGCTACACGGTGCGCGTCGTCGCCGCCGAGCACGTCGACCCGGTTCTGCGTGCGGAGCTCGACGACCTCTCGGCCGCGTGGCGCGGCAACCAGCCGGAGCGCGGCTTCTCGATGGCGATCGACGACCTCTACCTCGGCGGCACCGTGTTCGTGGCCGCGGAGAACGGGGAAGGGCACGTCGGCGGCTTTCTCCACCTCGCACCGACCCCGGCGGGCGGCGGCTGGTCGCTCTCGACGATGCGCCGGCGGCCGGGCGCCCCGAACGGACTGACGGAGTTCCTGATCGTCGAGACGCTCGCCTGGGCGGCCGACCAGGGCGCGAGCGAGGTGTCGCTGAACTTCTGCGCGTTCACGGACTTCCTCTCGACCGAGCGCGCCGTGACGCCGGCCCGCCGGCTCCTGCGCCGCGCGCTCCTCGCTGCCGACAACGTCTTCCAGCTCGAGCGCCTGTATGCGTTCAACCGGAAGTTCTTCCCGGAGTGGCGGCCGCGTTACCTCTGCGTCGAGAAGCTGACCGACCTGCCTGCGGTCGGCCTCGCGTACCTGCACGTCGAGTCGCTTCTCGTGCCGCCGGGCCCGTGGACGCGCAAGCGCGAGCAGAAGACAACCGCCGCGTAACGGGTCGCGCTGCGGCGCGTGTCATGCTTTCGGGGTGAGTAGCCCGCCCGCCACGCGGAGCCTGGGGCGCCTGTCGGAGATCGCGCAGGTGATGGTGCGCCACGGCTTCGGGTACTTCCTCGAGGCGCACCGGCTCACCGACCTGCTGCCGGGCCGGTCGGCGGAGGCCCGGATCGCGGCGGCCGCGAATGCAGGTGGCGCCTCGGCCCGCGGGCAGCACCTGCGCGAACTGCTCGACGAGCTCGGCCCGACGTTCGTCAAGTTCGGGCAGCTCCTCTCGACGCGCCCCGACGTCGTTCCGCCGGACATCATCGCCGAGCTGCGCGGCCTCCAGGACGACGTCCGCCCGTTCCCGTTCGAGCAGGCCGAGCGGGTGATCGAGGAGGATCTCGGCAACTCGCTCGACCGGCTCTTCCTCGACTTCGACCCGACGCCGGTCGCGGCCGCGTCGATCGGGCAGGTGCACCGGGCGACGCTCCCGAACGGCCGCCCCGTCGCCGTCAAGGTGCAGCGGCCGGGCGCGCCGCGCCAGATCGAGGCTGACCTCGCGCTCATGTACCAGGCCGCCCGGCTCGTCCGCGAGCGGGTGCACGCGCTCGACTTCATCGACGCCCGCCAGCTCGTCGACGAGTTCTCCCGCCAGCTCCGCCAGGAGCTCGACTACCGGCTGGAGGCGCGCAACGCGCAGGGCTTCCATCGCGATTTCGCCGGCGACCCGCACGTTCGCGTGCCGAAGGTGCACTGGTCGTACACGCGCGCCCGGGTGTTGACGCTCGAGTGGCTCGACGGCGTTCAGCTCGCCGATATCGACACGCTCGAGCTCTCCCTCGAGGAGCGCCGCGCGCTCGCGTACCGGGTCACCGAGACGTGGATGACGATGATCTTCCGGCACGGCTTCTTCCACGGCGACCCGCACCCGGCGAACATCCTCGTCCTCGAGGAGGCGGGGACGATCGGCCTCGTCGACTTCGGCGCGGTCGGGAAGCTCACCGACGACGACATGACGAAGTTGACGCGGCTCTTCATCGACGCCGCGAACGAGAACGTCGACTACCTGCCGAAGCGCCTCTCCGACCTCGGCGTCCGCTACCCGAAGGAGCGCGAGGACGACTTCCTCGCCGAGCTGCGCGAGATCTACTACCGCTACTACGGGGCGAGCCTCTCCGAGATCGATCCGATCCAGGTGATCCGGGAGGCGTTCCAGCTCATCTACACGATGAACCTGCACCTGCCGACGCGGTTCCTGCTGCTCGATCGCGCGATCGCGACGCTCGGTTCGGTGGGGGTCGAGCTGTACCCGGACTTCAACGTCTTCGAGGTGGCGCGACCGTACGCGCGCGACCTGATGCTCGAGCGCTTCACGCCGCAGCGGCTCGTCCGCAGCGTCCGCCGCGACGCCGTCCGCTACGCGCAGATCGTCGCCGAGGCGCCGCTTCAGTTCCACGACTTCATGGAGGAGATCCGCGACGGCCAGATCGAGGTCGGCTTCGTCCACAAGGGGCTCGACGAGTTCCTCGAGAACATCCAGCGCGTCTTCAACCGGCTCGTGATCGCGCTCGTCGTCAGCGGCGGCCTGATCGGGTCGAGCCTGATCGGGATCTTCGCGAAGGGCGGCCCGCACCTGCTCGGGGTGAACGTGATCTCGATCGGCGGTTTCGCGCTCTCCTCCGTGCTCGGGATCTGGCTCCTCTGGGGCGTCGTCCGTTCCGGCCGGCTCTAGACACGGGGGAAACCATGGTTCCCCCGTGGACGAGGCTCGCATGGACGGCTGTAGACAGATCGTCACGCTTTCGCTCGAAAGGACATCTGGCGCGGACGGGGCCCGGCCTCTAGCCTCGCCCGCATGACCGCGCTGCTGCTGGCCGAGCCCGAGGAACGGATGCGCTGGTTCCTCGAGCGCCAGCTCGCGAGCGACGGGTTCGACGTCCTCGCGTTCGAGACGACGGACCAGCTGCCGCGTGCGGCCGACCCCGACCTCGTCCTGCTCGGCGACCCGGAGGCGCTCGACCGGTGCACGGTCCCGCCCGGCTGTCCCGTGATCGTGCTCGGCGCCGCCGACTCGGCCGCCCGCGTCCGCGCGCTCGAGCACTGCGACGACTATCTCTCGCGCCCGTTCGTGTACGAGGAGCTCGTCGCGCGGATCCACGCCGTGCTGCGGCGTCGGCCGTCGCGTCGCGACCTGATCGACCTCGGCGAGCTCGTCGTCGACCGGGACGCGCGACGCGTGCTCGCGCTCGGCCGCGACGTCGTGCTCGCCGGGAAGGAGTACGCGCTCCTCGTCAAGCTCGCCGGCGATCCCGACCGCGTCTTCACCCGCGAGCAGCTGCTCCGCGACGTGTGGGGCTACCGCAGCTACACGGCGACGCGCACGCTCGAGTCGCATGCCTCCCGGATCCGGCGCAAGCTCGAGGACGCGGGCCTGCCCGGCTACGTCGTGAACGTGTGGGGCGTCGGCTACAAGCTGCGCCACGTCCTCGCGCTCTGAGGCCGGTCGTCGCGGGCGTCTCCGTCCGCCGGTGCCGCGATCATCGGGGCATGTCCATGTTCGCTATCACCGTGCACAACGGGATCCGGATCGCGGAGCTCGGCGAGGCCCTCGGCGCGATCGGCGGCGGCCTCCTCGTCCTCGGCGCGATGACCCCGTTCGGCCGCAAGGCCGGGACGTTCCTCGGCGGCCTCGGCATCGCCGGCGGCTTCGTCCTCCTGATCATCGCGACCCGCTGGGGGCATTTCGGCTGAACCGTGGGGGAAACCATGTTTCCCCCACGAGCCCCCTTCTTCCGGCGCGGAGTTCCTGAGGGGAGCGAGGCTGCGGCGAGAGCGCGGTCTCGCCTCCGCCGTTGGGGGCGCGCTCGTCCAAGAGTGGGTGTGGACGAGATGCCTTCCTCGCCGCGTCCGGTCGCGGCTGCGCCGGGACCGGCCGCTTCGTTCGGCCTCCGGCTAAGCCCGCCTGCGGCAGGGTCTTAGCCTCCGGCCCTTGGCGGTCGCAAGCCTCGTAGCGGCCCGGGCCTCGCGCCAACCACGTTGGCGCGAGGCGAACGCAGCGGGCCCGCCCGGCCGCAGGCCGCGCGCCGCCCGCGCCGGGGCAGGCAACCCGTCCGCCGACGTTCTCGGTGAACCGCGATCCCTTCCGCGAAGGGGAGACCGTGCTCTCCCCGCAGCGTCACACCGACGGAGCCACGCGCGCCGAAGGAGGGGGTCCGCGGGGGAACCTCGTTCCCCCGCGTTAAAGAGTTCCTCCTTCGAGACGAAGGAGGAACTCTTTACGGTCGAGGCCGCCGCCGTAGCCGGTGAGGCTGCCGTTCGCGCCGACGACGCGGTGGCAGGGGAGGACGATCGGGACGGGGTTCCGGTTCATCACCGTGCCGACGGCGCGGGCCGCCTTCGGGGCGCCGGCGCGGGCGGCGAGCGCTCCGTAGGTCGTCGTGTGCCCATACTCGACGCGCGCGAGCTCGGCGAGCACCCGCCGGTGGAACTCCGGCGCGGCGCGCAGGTCGAGCTCGAGGTCGAAGCCGTGACGGCGCCCCGCGAAGTACTCGTCCAGCTCGCTGCGGACGCGGTCGACCGGCCGAGCGCTGCGCAGGACGCGCGGCCCGTAGAGGCGGGCGAACTCCTCGAGCCTGCGCTCCGGCTCGGGATCGAAGGCGATCCTGCAGACGCCGCGGTCGGTGACGCCGACGAGGAGCGGCCCGACGGGCGTGTCCTCGAGGATGTCGTAGGCGACGTCGAGGAGCCCCTCTGCGGCCGCGGCCGCGCGGAAGCGCTCGTCGAGCGGGGCGGGGACGGGGCTCATGGCGTGTCTCCCTTCTCCTTGCGCAGCCGCCGCACGCCGGCGGAGGCCGCCTGTCGCGCCGCCTGCTCGGTCGAGCCGAGCGCAGTGCCGATCTCGTCGTAGCCCAGGTCGTACCCGTAGCGGAGCACGACGGCCGCGCGCTCCTTCGGCGGCAGCCCGTCCGTGAGCGGCGCGAGCTCCTCGAACGGAGGCCTGCCGTCCTCGACCGCCGGGCCGTCGGTGAGCTCGCTCTGCGGCCGCTCGCGGCGCGCGCCGTCGATGACGAGCCGTCCCGCGATCGTCAGCACCCAGGCGCGCAGGTGCTCGCCGTGCTCGAGTCGGTCGTAGGCGCGCAGGGCGCGGAGGAACGTGTCCTGGAAGAGGTCGTCGGCCCGCTCCCGCCCGGCGCGCCGGCGGAGGAACGAGAGCACCTCGTCGCAGTGGGTCGCGTAGAACGTCTCGAACGGTGGGACGGCGGCGGGCATCGACACGTGAAACGTACTGAGCGGCGAAGATGTGAGCCGTGAACGTTGCGGTCGTCGGGCACGTCGAGTGGGTCGAGTTCGTACGGGTCGAGCACGTGCCGGGTCCCGGTGAGATCGTCCACACCCTCGAGACGTGGGAGGAGCCCGCCGGCGGAGGCGCCGTCGCAGCCGTGCAGCTCGCGAACCTGAACGGTTCGGCGCTCTTCTTCACCTCGCTGGGCGCGGACGAGCTCGGGCGGCGGGCGCGAGAGGATCTCGCCGCGCGCGGGGTCACCGTCCACGACGCCGAGGCCCGCGAGCCGCAACGGCGCGCGTTCACCTACGTGGACGAGCACGGCGAGCGGACGATCACCGTGCTCGGGTCGAAGCTCCGCCCGTCGGGCGAGGACGCGGCGCTGCCGTGGGAGGAGCTTGCCCGCTGCGACGCGGTCTACTTCGTCAGCGGCGACGTCGCCGCGCTGCGGGCGGCCCGCCGTAGCCCCACCCTTGTCGCAACAGCGCGGGAGCTCTCGACGCTCCGTCGCGGCGGCGTCGAGCTCGACGTCCTCGTCGGCAGCGGCGAGGACGCGGGCGAGCGGTACGAGCCGGGCGTGCTCGAGCCGCCGCCGAGCGTCGTCGTCACGACGTCGGGTGCGCTCGGCGGCTGGGTGCAGCCGGGCGGTCCGTTCCGCGCCGCGCCGCTCCCGGGCCCGGTGGCGGACGCGTACGGGTGCGGCGACTGCTTCGCGGCCGGACTCACGTATGCGCTCGCCGACGGTCGGCCGCTCGACGAGGCCGTCTCGCTGGCGGCTCGCTGCGGCGCAGCCGTCCTGACCGGCCGCGGCGCCTACGCCGGCCAGTTGACGGCTGCCGGCGCCTGAGCGCCCGCGCCGTGCTTGGATTGGCGCATGAGTCGCTGCGCGATCGTCACGGGCGCCGGGAGCGGGATCGGGCGCGCCGTCTGCGAGGCGCTTGCCCGCGACGGCTACGGGCTCGCGCTCGTCGGCCGTCGCCCGGCGCCGCTCGACGAGCTCGCGGCCCGGCTCCCGGATGCGCTCGCCGTGCCGGCCGACGCCGGTGACGCGGGGCAGGCGCGCGCGGCCGTCGCCGCCGCGGTCGAACGGTTCGGCGGCGTCGACGTGCTCGTGAACAACGCGGGCGTCGGCGACAGCGCGCCCGTCCTCGACGAGACGCTCGAGGGCTGGGAGTCGACGCTGCGGATCAACCTGACGAGCGCGTTCCTGATGACGCAGGCGGCGCTGCCGCACCTCGTCGAGCGGCGCGGCTCGGTCGTCAACGTCGCCTCGGTCAACGGCGTTCTTGCCGGGCCCGGTTGGACGTCCTACTGCGTCTCGAAGGCGGGCCTGGTCATGCTCGCGAAGTGCATCGCGAACGACTACGGCCGCGCCGGCGTCCGCGCGAACGCCGTGTGCCCCGGCTGGGTGCGCACGCCGATGGGCGACGAGGACATGGATGTCGTCGCCCGCCGCCACGGAACCGACCGCGAGGGCGCGTACCGGCTCGTTCATGCCGCGCACCCGCTCGGTCGCGCCGCCGAGCCGGCGGAGATCGCATCCGTCGTCGCCTTTCTCGCCTCGGACGCGGCGAGCTACGTCACCGGCGCGTCGGTCATGGTCGACGGCGGCACCACCGTCGTCGACCCGACCGCGAGCGCCCAGACCGCGGAGGCAATCACATGACTCACCCTGTCTTCCCGAACGCCGGGGAGATCCTCCGCGACGAGCTCGAGCGGTTCGCGCGCGAGCATCCGCGCTCGCACGAGCTCGCGGCCCGTGCCCGCCGCTCGCTCCTCGCGGGCGTGCCGATGCACTGGATGGTGCGCTGGGCCGGCGGCTTTCCGGTCTACGCGACCGACGCGAAGGGCGCGCGCTTCCACGACGTCGACGGACGCGAGTACGTCGACCTCTGCCTCGGCGACACCGGCGCGATGACCGGCCACTCGCCCGGGCCGACCGTCCGCGCCGTGCAGGAGCGCGTCGCGCATGGGATCACGCTGATGCTCCCGAGCGAGGACGCGCTGTGGGTGGGGGAGGAGCTCTCGCGCCGGTTCGGCCTCGCCCGCTGGCAGTTCGCGCTCACCGCGACCGACGCGAACCGCTTCGCGATCCGGCTTGCCCGCCACGTCACCGGGCGGCCGAAGATCCTCGTCTACAACTGGTGCTACCACGGCACCGTGGACGAGACCGTCGCGACCCTCGACGAGCACGGCGCGGTCGTCCCGCGCGAGGGCAGCATCGGCCCGCCCGTGCCGCCGGACGAGACGACGCGGGTCGTCGAGTGGAACGACGTCGACGCACTCGAGGCGGCGCTCGCCCACGGCGACGTGGCGTGCGTCCTCGCCGAGCCGGCGCTGACGAACATCGGCATCGTCCCGCCGCAGGACGGCTACCACGAGGCGCTGCGCGAGCTGACGCGGCGCTACGGGACGCTGCTGATCATCGACGAGACGCACACGCTCTGCGCCGGCGCAGGCGGCTACACGCGCGCCCACGGGCTCGAGCCCGACCTGCTCACGATCGGCAAGGCGATCGCGGGCGGGATCCCGGCAGCCGCGTACGGCTTCAGTGAAGAGGTCGCGGCGCGCGTCGAAGCCTCGATCCCGGACGAGCAGTCCGACGTCGGCGGTGTCGGCGGCACGCTGGCCGCGAATGTCCTCTCGCTCGCGGCGATGCGCGCGACGCTGGGTGAGGTGCTCACCGACGAGGCGTTCGCTCGGATGATCGAGCTCGGCGAGCGCTTCGAGGCCGGTGTCCAATCGGTGATCGAGGCGCACGGTCTGCCCTGGCACGTGACGCGGATCGGCTGCCGGGTCGAGTACCTCTTCCGTC
>DATFMW010000190.1:0-6262 GCA_035266765.1 Gaiellaceae bacterium
GAGGCCGGTCGAGAGGCCACAGGCGAAGAGTGCGGCCTGCTCGAACGGCGCCTCGCGGTCGACCTGCGCGAGCGCGATCTCCGGCAACACGGCGTACTCGGCGAACGTCGAGGTACCCATGAAGTGGCGGATCGGCTCGCCGTCGCGCGAGAGCCTGGCCGTGCCGTCGGGGAGGTAGCCCTTGTTCTGCTGCTCGCGGATCGCGAGGCACAGGTTCGTGCGCGGGTCGCGGCAGTGGGCGCACTCACGGCATTGCGGCGAGAAGAGCGTGACGACGTGGTCGCCCGGCGCGACCGAGGAGACACCGTCGCCGACACGCTCCACCACCCCGGCGCCTTCGTGCCCGAGCACCGCCGGCGCGTACCCGGACGGGTCGGCGCCGGAGGCGGTGTAGAGGTCGGTGTGGCAGACCCCGCAGGCGACGAGCCGGACGAGTACCTCGCCGGGCCGGGGCTCCGCGAGGTCGACCTCCTGCACGACGAGAGGCGCCCCGAACTCCTCGAGAACGGCGGCCCGGATCTTCACGATGTGGAGCCTTGCACATGGCATCCAGGTGCGCCGCGCCGGACCTGCGCGGGCGCGGCTCGTGACGCCGCGTCTCCGGAGCGCGAGCCGGCCCCGGCCGGCTCGCATTCGAGCGAGCGGAAAGCGCAGCGGGCGAAGCGGGCGAGCCGGTGCGAAGGGAACTGCGCGATCCGGAGGAGCCGGATCGCGCAGGAAGTGCTGCATGCGCCCGGGAGGATTCGAACCTCCGACCTCGCGCTCCGGAGGCGCGCGCTCTATCCCCTGAGCTACGGGCGCTCGCAGGCAGTCTAGCCGCGGATAGTGTCGCGGCCGTGCGCAGGCTGCCGCTGCTCGCCCTGGGGCTCGCCCTCACGGGCTTCAACCTCCGGATCGCGGTGGCGAGCGTGCCGCCGCTCCTCAGCGACCTCGAGCGGCAACCGGGCATGTCCTCGACGGTCGCCGGGCTGCTGACGAGCCTGCCCGTCCTCTGCTTCGGCGTCGGCGCAGTCGTCGCGGCGCCGCTCGGCCGGCGCTTCGGCGGCGAGGGCGCGATCGTCCTCGCGCTCGTGCCGCTCTGCGCAGGCACGGCGCTGCGCGCGGTCGGCTCCACGGGGCTGCTGTTCGCGGGCACCGTCCTCGCCGGGGCGGGCATCGCGGTCGGGAACGTCCTCGTGCCTGCGGTCGTCAAGGCGCGGTTCCCGGCGCAGATCGGGCTGCTGATGGGCCTCTACACGAGCCTCCTGGGAACGGGCGCGGCGGTCGCGGGCGGGTTCGCGGTGCCGCTGGAGCACGCGACCGGCTGGCAGGGCTCGCTCGGGCTGTGGACGATCCCCGCCCTGGTTGCGCTCGCCGTGATGACGGTCGCGCTTCTGCGCGGCCATGGTGGGGGCGTCCGCGGTGGCGTCGGCGACACGCTCGCCCTCCTGCGCAGCCCGCTCGCCTGGCAGGTGACGCTCTTCTTCGGCGTCCAGTCGGCGATCTTCTACAGCGGCCTGGCCTGGCTGCCCTCGATCCTGCGCGACCACGGTTTCAGCGCCTCCGCTGCGGGGGCGCTGAACTCCGTCTACGCGCTCGCCGGGATTCCGGCTGCGCTCGCCTCGCCCGTGATCGCCGCGCGCCTCCGCGACCAGCGGCCGGTGCTGCTCGCGTTCGGGTTCCTCGAGCCGCTCGCAATCGTCGGCCTGCTCGCGGCGCCTGGCGCGAGCGTGCTCTGGGTAACGGCGTTCGCGCTCGGCCAGGGCGGCTCGTTCTCGCTCTCGCTGACGCTGATGGTCCTGCGCGCTCCCGATGCGCGCCGCGCCGCGGAGCTGTCCGGGATGGCACAGGCGATCGGGTACTCGCTCGCCGCGCTCGGCCCGCTCCTCGTCGGCGCGCTCCACGATCTCGAGGGCGGCTGGACGGCGTCCCTCCTCTTCCTGCTTGCGCTCGGCGCCCCGATGCTCGCGGCCGGACTCGGAGCCTCCCGGTCGCGCCTCGTCCCGGCGAGCTCCGCCGCGCCGTGACCTCGTTCCGAGCCCTCGTCCGCAGCTACGACCCGCGCCTGCCGCGCGACGTGTACGTCCTGCAGGCGGGCGGGCTGCTGAACGCGTTCGGGAACGGGATCGTCCTGCCGTTCCTCTTGATCTATCTGCACAACGTGCGCGGGATCTCGCTGGGAGTGGCGGGGCTCGCGGCGGCGACGCAGTCGGCGGCGGGACTCGCAAGCGGCTTCCTCGCGGGCACGCTCTCCGATCGGATCGGGCCACGGCGCGTCCTCCTCGCCGCACTCGTGGTGATGACCGTCGCGTTCGGGCTGATGCCGCTGATCCGGGTGGCGTGGCACGCGTTCGCGATCTATCTCCTCTGGGGTGTGGGGAGCGGCTCCTTCTGGCCGGCTCAGTCGGCGCTCCTCGCCGGGCTGACCCCGGCCCGCCGCCGCTCCGGCGCGTACGCGCTGCAGCGTCTCGCGATGAACCTCGGCGTCGCTATCGGCGGGGTCGTCGCGGGACTGATCGCGTCGGTTGCGCACCCGTCCTCGTTCACGATCCTCTTTCTCGTCGACTGCGCGACGTTCGTCGCGTACATCGGCGTGCTCCTGCGTGTCCCTTCCCCCGCGCTCCATCCGGACCGGCTCGGCGGCAGCTGGCGCCAGGTCGCGCGCGATCGCACGATCATCGAGTTCTCGCTCCTGAACGCCGTGTTCATGGCCTCGGCGATCGCGTTGATGGTCGAGATGCTGCCGGCGTTCGCGAAGAACGTGGCCCATGTGAACGAGCAGGAGGTGGGCGTGATCTTCGCGCTCGAGGCGGTCGGGGTCGCCCTGTTCCAGCTGCCGATCGCACGGCTCGCCGAGGGTCGCCGCCGGATGCGCGGGCTCGCGCTGATGGGCGTCATCTGGGCGGCCGCGCTCCTCGGCGTCTGGGCCGGCGGCGCGTGGTTCGCGGCGACCGCGGCCGCCGCGGTCTTCGCCGCGACCTCGGTCGCGTTCGCAATCGGCGAGGGTTTGCACGGCGCGATCCACGCGCCTCTCTCGGCCGATCTCGCGCCGCCCCAGCTCGTAGGCCGCTACCTCGCCCTTGCGAGCCTCTCGTGGCAGGCGGGCTGGATCGTCGGCCCGGCCGCCGGCGGTTTCTTCCTCCAGCACGCGCCGCTCGCGCTCTGGCCGGCCGCCGCCGGCGTGAACCTCCTGTGTGCCGGCTGGGCGCTCGCGCTCCAGCGGCGCTTGCCCGCAGGCGTGCGCGTGACCCCGGCGGGTGAGCCGCCGGTTCCGATTCCGTCCGCGGTGGCGGCAGGCGGAACGGGGTAACATGCCGAGCATGACCGCGTTGTCGACATTCGACCCCCTCAGTACCGGTGCCGAGTCTGCCTCGCATCCGCACGCGCCGCGTCGGGTCTTCGGCTGGTCCGCCCCTGGTCGACGCGCGGCCGCGGCTCGCTGAGCTCCACGCCGACGGGCTGACCTGGATCCACCTCGAGTCGCCTTCCCACGAGGAGGCGCAGCTCCTGGCGGGCCGGTTCGGCTGGCATCCTCTCGACGTCGAGGACGTCATGTCGCGCCGCCAGCGGCCCAAGGTCGACGTCTACGCCGACGACCCCGACGGCGGCTACCTCTTCGCCGTCTTCCACTTCCCGGTCTACGACAAGGCCGTTGGCCGGCTGAACGCGGGCGAGCTCGACGCGTTCCTCGGCCCGAACTACCTCGTCACCCTGCCGACCGTCGACCTGCGGCCGGTCTCGCTGCTGTTCCGTCGCTGCACCGAGAACGAGGAGCTCCGGAGCAACCTCTTCGCGCGGGGCTCCGGCCGGCTGATGTACGAGGTGCTCGACGACCTGTACGACTACTGCTTCCCGATCCTCGACAAGATCGGCTACAAGCTCGAGCAGATCGACGAGGAGATCAGCGATCCCGGCCAGGGTGCCCGCGATCGCGTCACGGACATCCACAAGGTCAAGCAGGAGATCATCTCCTACCGCAAGATCATCAAGCCGCAGCGGCCGACGCTCCGGCAGCTCGAGCGGCAGGTCGAGCGGTTCCTGCCCGAGGATCTCGAGCTCTACTTCGACGACATCGTCGATGCGAGCGAGCGGATCTGGGACCTCCTCGACAACTACAAGGAGGTCGTGGAGGCGCTCGAGGACACGAACGAGTCGCTGATCTCGCACCAGCAAAACGACATCCTCTACGTGCTGACGATCTTCAGCGTCGTGATGCTGCCGCTGACGTTCCTGACCGGCGTCTTCGGGATGAACGTCCGCTTCCCGTTCTTCGACAGCGCCGAGGGCTTCTACCTGACGCTCGGCCTCTTCGTCGTCGTCCTCGGCAGCATGCTCGGGTTCTTCCGCTACAAGCGCTGGTTGTAGCGAGCCGGCGAGGACGCGCCGCCCGCGGCGGCCTCGTCGATCAGCCGGTCGACGACCTGCAGGAGCCGGTCGGTGTTCGAGGCGACGATCTCGAGATACTGCACCTGCGTCTCGTTCAGCGGCCCGTCCTCCCGGGCGAGGAGCACCTCGACGAAGCCGGCGATCGCCGTGATCGGGCTGCGCAGGTCGTGGGAGACCTTCGAGACGAGCTCCTCGCGGAGGCGCCGGAGCTCGGCATCCTCGTCGAGGGCCACGCGAGCAGCTTTGCGATGCGGGCGCGCAACGCCGACGGGCTGAACGGCTTCGTCAGGAACTCGTCGACCCCGGCCTCCTCAGCCGTGGTGCGGTCGGTCTCGCGGCCGGTCGGAAGAACAGCACCCCGGCGACGGTGGCGGCATACAGCAGGGCCCTGCAGCACCCCGGAGCCAGTGTGGCCGCACGTGACCGGCGCATCGTAGGCAAGGGAAGGCGCTAGCCTCTCCCGGGTGGAGCGGTTGTGGGCGCCGTGGCGGCTCGAGTACGTCCAGCATGCGGACGAGGACGGCGGCTGCGTCTTCTGTCGTGCGGCCGCCGGCGACGACGTCGAGTGCCTCGTCGTCCACCGCGGCGAGCGCGCATTCGTCCTCCTGAACAAGTTCCCGTACGCGTCCGGCCACTTCATGGTCGCTCCGTACCGGCACGGCGCCCTGTTCTCCAACCTCGACGATGCCGAGGCGCTCGAGACGCACCGGCTGGCCGTGCAGGGTCTCGAGGCGCTCTCCGCCGTCTACCGACCCGACGGCCACAACGTCGGCTGGAACCTCGGCCGGGTTGCGGGCGCGGGCATCGTCGATCACGGGCATCTCCACGTGGTGCCGCGCTGGAGCGGCGACACGAACTTCATGCCGGTCCTCGCCGACGTGCGCGTCCTGCCCGAGCACCTGCTCGAGACGCGCCGGCGGCTCGCCGACGCCTGGCCCGCGTGACCGGGCGGGACACAGAGATCGGGCCGTCCGCTGCGGACGCGTTCATACCACCTTCATACCTAGCGCACCCACAACTTCAACCTGCCCGAGGCTCAATGCGTGAATGGCCACCGTTCTCATCGCGGACTCCGACGAGCGCACCCGCCGCGTCGCAGGCGCGCTCGTCGAGGCGCTCGGTCACCGGGTGGTCTACGAACTCGGGCGCGGCCACGTCGACCTCGTGGTCGTCGAGCCCGTCTGCAAGGAGGCGCTCGCACTGGCGACGAGCGCCTGCAACGCGCGGCGCTCTGTGCCGATCATCTGCGTCAGCAGCGGCAGGCGCACGATCGCCGGCCCGACGCTCAGGCCGTTGGCCCGCCTCGAGAAGCCCCTGCCCGTCGGTCCGTTCGTCCGCGCGCTCACCCGCGCGCTGAAGCCGCCGCCGCCGCGCTTCGCGGCCTGACGGCCGCGCACTCCAGCTCTGCTCGCGAGGGCCCCTGCGGCGCGTCGAGGTTCAGAGCTCATGCGGCTCCAAACGCGCTTCCGGCCACGAATGCGGAAGCGATTGAGCTCGACGCGCACGCTGCGCCGCCGGCGCTTCGCACCTAGCTCGCGCGCAAGTCTCGGATCACGTCGTCAGGGTTGGAGAGACACAGGAGAACGCCGTAGCTCGGCTTGTCGGGCTCTCCGCCAATCAGAAAGGCGGGACAAGCTCCAGTTGAGCATCCGTGCCGCTCGAGCTCGGCGAATACGGGGAGGTACTCGACCGCGCCGTCGCGGCTGAGGTACCCGACCCTGCCGAAGCCGGAGGCGTGGACGGCGATCGCATTCTCATCGGCTGGGTTGTCCGGCTCGCGCACCAAAGCGGCCCAGAACCACTTTCGGCCGGTCTCTCGATCTGCTCGCTTCCGCGCGTAGCCGCTCAGCTCGTCGAGAAATGGGCCGCGGTCGGATGCGCGATTCGCAACACCTCT
>DATFMW010000191.1:0-7069 GCA_035266765.1 Gaiellaceae bacterium
ACGGTGAGGGCCACTGCGGGGCGGCTGACGGAGAGCGGGCGGCGCGGGTCGACGGCACGCGAAAGCCGAAGGCCATCCCGGCCGCGGAGCGGCCGGTTCGTGCGACGTCGAGAGACGCCGGTTTCCGGTGCAACGTTGGGAGACGCCGCACTAGAGCTTCACGACGGCGCGGATCTCGCCGCCCTGCCCGAGCCGCTCGAGGCGCTCGGGGACCTCGTCGAGCGAGATCGCACTCGAGACGAAGCGGCCGAGATCGAGGCGCCCGTCGAGCGCGGCGCGGGCGAGGAACGGGAAGTCCTCCTGCGGCAGCGTGTCGCCGCCGTGCGTGACCGCGAGCGTGATCTTCGGGCCGAAGACGTCCGCGTCGAGATCGACGTCGAGGGATGCGCCCGGGGAGGGAACACCGACAAGGGTGGCCGTGCCCGCGTAGGCGCACATGCGCACCGCCTGGGCGAGCCCGACGGACGCGCCGATCGCCGAGAACGCGAACTCGACCCCGGTGCCGCCCGTCAGCTCCCGCACCTGGACGACGGGGTCGCCGGCGGTCGCGTCGACCGCGTCGGTCGCGCCGAGCTCGAGCGCGGCCGCGAGCTTCTCGGGAGCGACGTCGACCGCGACGATGCGCTCGGCGCCGGCGAGGCGGGCGCCCTGCACGACGGCGAGCCCGACGCCGCCGCAGCCGATCACCGCGACCGACGAGCCGGCGCGGACGGGCGTCGTCCAGAGCGCGGCGCCGACGCCGGTCGAGAAGCCGCACGCGATCAGGCAGGCCTGCTCGACGGGTAGCTCCTCGGGCACCTTCACCGCACACGCCTCGTGGACGATCGTGCGGTCGGCGAAGGTGCCGGCGCGGAGAACCGGGCTGAGGAGCGCACCGCCGGCGGCGCGGTGGAGGCGCCGCTTCGCGCGCGGCCAGGAGGAGCAGCGGCGCGGATCGCCGCGCAGACACTGCGGGCATGCGCCGCACGACGCGCGCCACGCGACCACGACCCGGTCGCCGGGCGCGACGCCGGTCACCTCGGGCCCGACCTCCTCGACGACGCCGGCACCCTCGTGGCCGAGCAGGATCGGGAAGCGCATTCCCCACCCCTCGGTCTCGACGACGTGCACGTCGGAGTGGCAGAGCCCGCTCGCCTCGATGCGCACCTGCACCTCGTGCGGGCCGGGCGGGTCGAGCACGATCTCCTCCACCGCCGGCCGGGAGCCGGGCTCCGCGTAGACGACGCCGCGCGTCATGCGGCGGCCCGGCGAAGCTGCTCGTCGAGCGGCACGAGCGGGAGGTCGAACATCTCGGCCGCCGCCGGGTCGGTGACGACGTTGTCGCCGAGCGCGAGCATCGTCAGCTGGTCACGCGTCACCGGCGCGGCGGGCAGCCGCTCGAGCAGCGCCGCCTGGAGCCGCATGACGCCGAACGGGACGTGCACCGACGGCCGCCGCACGCCGAGCACCCGCTTCAGCTGCGCCCAGAACTCGTTCCAGGTCGGCGCGTCCGGGCCGCCGATCTCGAAGACGCGGCCCGCCGCTTCCGGCAGCTCGATCGCACGCACGAAGGTCTCGGCGAGATCCTCCACCCAGACGGGCTGGAGCCGCTGCGTCCCCGGCCCGACGATCGGCGTCACCGGCGCGAGCCGCGCGAGCCGCACGAACGTCGGCAGCACGCCGCCGTCGCGCCCGAACACGAAGCTCGGCCGCAGGATCACGTGCTCGACCGCGCCCTCGCGGACGGCCCGCTCCATCTCCCACTTCGCGGCGTAGTACGGGACGGCGTCCTTCGTGCGCTCGTCCAGCCCGAGGGCGCTCGCGAGCACGAGCCTGCGCACGTTCGCGGACGCCGCCGCGGCGACGAGGTCGCGCGTGCCCTGCGCCATGATCCGCTCGAACTCGGCGGGCGAGCCCTTGATGATCGCGACGAGATGGACGACCGCGTCGGCGCCGGCGCACGCCGCCTGCAGCGATCCCGCGTCGGTGACGTCGCCCTCGACGAGCTCGACGCCCCACGCGGCGAGCCGTCCCGCTCGACCCCGGTCACGGACGAGCGCCCGCACCGGCACGTCGCGCGCGCGGAGCGCGTGCACCACGTGCGCGCCGACGAACCCCGTCGCGCCCGTGACGAGAACGGTCATTCGAAGTTCTTGAAGTAGCGGCTTGCGGTCGGCCCGCGCTGGCCCTTGTACTTCGAGCCGAGCGTGCCGGATCCGTACGGCGTCGTCGCGGGCTCCGTCATCTGCATGAAGGAGATCTGCCCGATCTTCATCTCGGGATAGATCGTGATCGGCAGGTTCGCGACGTTCGAGAGCTCGAGGGTCACGTGGCCGTCCCAGCCGGGGTCGATGAAGCCGGCCGTCGAATGGATCAACAGCCCGAGGCGACCGAGGCTCGACTTGCCCTCGAGCCGCGCGACGAGGTCGTCGGCGAGCCGCACCCGCTCGAGCGTCGAGCCGAGCACGAACTCGCCCGGGTGGAGCACGAACGGATGGTCCTCGTGGACCTCGACGAGCTCGGTCAGCTCCGCCTGCTCGACCTTCACGTCGATGAACGGGTAGCGGTTGTTGTGGAACACCCGGAAGAACCGGTCGACGCGGACGTCGACGCTCGACGGCTGGAGGAGCGCCGCGTCGTACGGGTCGATCTCGATGCGGCCGTCGGCCAGGCAGCGCGCGATCGTCGCGTCGGAGAGCACCATTTGCAGCGATTCTACGGGTGCGGCGCCCGGCAGATCGTGCCGGCAGGCACTACGATTGCGGACCCCATGGCGATCACGGGGAACATCGACCAGGCGGAGGCGCGCGAGATCCGGCGCGAGCTCCGCCGCAAGCAGGTGCGACGGCGCCGGCTTACGGCGCTCGGAATCGTCTCGCTCCTGATCGCGACCGGGATCGGGCTGGCGAAGGTCGCACGCGGCTCCTCGGCCGCGGACAGCGTCGTCCTCGCGCCGGCGCACGTCGCGTTCCCGCCGAGCCCGTTCCGCACGCAGACGCCGACGGAGATCCGCGGCGTCCACATGACGATGGATCTCGCGACGATCCCCGGGAAGCTCGACTCGTATCTCGCGATGCGCAGCCAGGGGCTGAACACGCTCGAGCTCGACGTGAAGGACGAGAACGGCAAGGTCGGTTTCGTGGCCGGAGCGCCCGCGATCGCGCGCCGGGACGGCGCGGCGGGCGACTACTACGATCCGCGTGCCGTCGTACGCAAGGTGCACGCCGCCGGTGTCTACCTGATCGGCCGCGTCGTCAGCTTCGAGGATCCCATCACCGCGGTGCGGCACCCGGAGATGGCCGTCCACCGCCCCGACGGGTCGATCTGGACGACGAGCGGCGGCCTCGCCTGGCTCAACCCGTACTCGCACGCGGCATGGCGGTACGACGTCGGCGTGGCGGTCGCGGCGGCGAAGGCGGGCTTCGACGAGATCCAGTTCGACTACGTCCGCTTCCCGAGCGACGGCGACGTCTCGCAGATCCGCTATCCGGGGCGCCACCCGCAGCCGATGAAGCAGACGGTCACGGCGTTCCTGCGCTATGCGGTCTCGCGGCTCCACCCGCTCGGCGTGCGCGTCTCCGCCGACGTGTTCGGCCTCTCGGCGACGCACGACCTCGGCATCGGCCAGTACCCGGGCCAGATCGGCGACATCGTCGACGCGATCTACCCGATGGCGTATCCGTCGCACTACACCGCCGGCGAGTACAACCTGCCCGACCCGAACGCGGCGCCGGGGCCGACGGTCTCGCACACGCTCCACGACTTCCGCTCGGAGCTCGCCGGTACGAACGCCGTGCTCGTGCCGTGGCTCCAGGACTTCTCCCTCGGGCGCACGTACACCGCCGCCGACGTGACCGCCCAGATCGCCTCGGCGCGCGCGTGGCAGACCAGCGGGTTCATGCTCTGGAACGCCGCCGGTGTCTACACTCCGGGCGTCCTCGAGCCGGGCCCGCCGCCCGAGATGCCCGATCTCGCCCGGCCGGCCCTTTAGGCCCGGCCCGACCCGCCGACTGTATCGGCGTTATGCGTCTATGCGTTCGGATATCGTGAACGGCATGGCAGCCACCCGCGCGATCCGCATCCACACCGAGATTCCCGGCCCTCGCTCCCGCTCGATCGTCGAGCGCAAGGCGCGCGTCGTCGCCGGCCCGCTCTCGCTCTACCTCCCCGTCGTCGCGGCCGAGGGCCGCGGCGCGACGCTGACCGACATCGACGGCAACACGTTCGTCGACTTCGCGGGCGGCGTCGGCTGCCTCAACGTCGGCCATGCCCATCCTCGCGTCGTCGCGGCCGTCGCCGAGCAGGCGGCCCGCTTCCTCCACACCGATTTCACGATCGTCCCGTACGAGGTCTACGTGACCCTCGCCGAGCGACTGCTGGCCGTGGCGCCGTTCTCCGGCCCGGCAAAGGCCGCATTCTTCAACTCGGGCGCCGAGGCGGTCGAGAACGCCGTCAAGTTCGCGCGGGCGTACACGGGCCGCCCCGCCGTCATCGGCTTCGAGGGCGGCTTCCACGGCCGCACGCTGCTCGCGCTCACGCTCACCTCGAAGACGCACCCGTACAAGGCGGGGCTGGGGCCATTCGCACCCGAGGTCTACCGGGTCCCGTTCCCGAACCTCTATCGCGGCGTGACGGCCGAGGACGCGCTCGCCGCGCTCCGGCACGCGTTCGTGACGCAGGTCGCGGCCGAGACGGTGGCGGCGATCGTGCTCGAGCCGGTGCAGGGCGAGGCCGGCTTCATCCCGGCGCCGCAGACGTTCGTCGAGGGCGTGCGCGCGCTCTGCGACGAGCACGGGATCGTGATGATCGTCGACGAGGTGCAGACCGGCTTCGGCCGCACCGGGCGCATGTTCGCGATCGAGCACTTCGGTGTCGAGCCGGATCTGATGACGGTGGCGAAGTCGATCGCGGCCGGGCTGCCGCTCTCGGGCGTGCTCGGCAAGGCCGCGATCATGGACGCCCCCGACGACAGCGCGGTCGGCGGCACCTACGTCGGCAACCCGGTGGCGCAGGCGGCCGCGGTCGCCGTGCTCGACGTGTTCGAGGACGAGGGGCTCGTCGAGAGCGCCCAACGCATCGGAGAGACCATTCACGGCAGGATGCGGGAATGGCAGGAACGCTTTCCAGCCATCGGCGACGTCCGCGGGCTCGGCGCGATGCTCGCGATCGAGTACGTGCGCGACCGCGCGACGAAGGAACCCGCGCCCGAGCTCGCGTCGCGGGTCGCCGAGGAGGCGGCGCAGCGCGGGCTGCTGCTGCTCAAGGCCGGTGTCCACTCGAACTGCAACCGGGTGCTGTGCCCGCTCGTGATCACGGACGGCGAGCTCACCGAGGCGCTCGACGCCTGGGAGGAGGCGCTCGAGTCGGCGTTCGCGTAGCCGCCGCGGCGGCTCACACCGGAGAGGATCCCCGTGGTCGGTGAGGTGATCGCCGGCCGCTACGAGCTCGAGGAGGTCATCGGCGGCGGCGGCATGTCGAGCGTCTTCAAGGCGCGCGACCGGCTGCTCGAACGTCACGTCGCGCTGAAGGTGCTGCACGACGAGTACGCCGAGGACGACGAGCAGGTCACGCGCTTCCGCCGCGAGGCGCGCGCAGTCGCGCAGCTCTCCCACCCGAACATTGTCACCGTGATCGACCGGGGCGTCGACGGCGGACGCCAGTTCATCGTCTTCGAGTACATCGAGGGCGAGAACCTGAAGCAGCTCCTCGAACGCACCGGCCGGCTGCCGCTGCGGCGCGCGGTCGAGCTCGCGGCGGCCGCCGCGGACGGGCTCGCGTTCGCGCACGAGCAGGGGATCGTCCACCGCGACGTGAAGCCGCAGAATGTGCTGCTGAGCAACGAGGGCGAGGTGCGCGTGACCGACTTCGGCATCGCCCGCTCGCTCGACGTGGAGCACGAGCTGACCGAGGCCGGCACCGTGCTCGGAACGAGCACCTACATCTCGCCCGAGCAGGCGACCGGGCAGCAGGCGACGCCTGCGACCGACGTCTACTCGCTCGGGGTCGTTCTCTACGAGCTCGTGACCGGAGAGGTGCCGTTCTCCGGCGAGACCTTCGTCGCGGTCGCCCTCCGCCACGCGCACGAGGCGCCCCGGGACGTGGCCGAGCTCCGGCAGGACGTGTCGCCACGGCTCGCGGCGGCGACACGCTGCGCGCTCGAGAAGGATCCGCGTCGCCGGTTCCCCTCGATGCACGCGTTCGCCTCGGAGCTCCACGGGTGCCTCGCGGAGCTCGCAGAGCCGGATCTCGCGCCGACGCTCGTGGGGCTGCCGGCGGTTCGGGTCGCCGCGGCGGCTCCCCGACGGCGGCGCCGGGCCTGGGCGATCTCGGCGGCCGGTCTCGTGCTTGCCGTGGGCGCCGTGGCTGCGGGCGTGCTCGTGCTCGGCCGCCCGCAGACGACGACGCCGGCTCCCCCCGGAACCACCGCAGCCAGAGGAGGGAGCACCGCGACGGTGACGGCGGTCACGTCGTACGACCCGCGGAGCGACGGCGGTGACGGCAGCGAGCACAACACCGGCCTCCACTCCGTGGCGGATGCGACCGACGGCTCGGCGGCGACCTACTGGACGACCGACATCTACAAGACGCGGAGCTTCGGCGGCCTGAAGCCGGGAGTCGGGCTCGTCCTCGACGCCGGCAGCTCCGTCGCGCTGAAGCGCCTGATCGTCACGACCGACACGCCCGGGTTCACGGCGAAGATCCTCGCCGGCGACTCGCCGACGGGCCCGTTCGGCGACGATTCGACGACCGAGACGGTCGGCCGCTCGACGTCGTTCGCCCTCACCGGCGCGTCGGGCCGCTACTACGTCCTCTGGATCACCTTGCTTCCGCCCGGGCGCACCGCCCACGTGAACGAGGTCTCGGCCGGCTAGTCGTGGTATCAGGCCTCTAGTACTCGAGCGTCGAGCGGCGCTCGTGGCGTTCGAGGGCGAGCTCGATCAGCCGGTCGAGCGCCTCCACGTAACCGATCCCCGAGGCCTCGAAGAGCTTCGCCCAGACGCTCGTCTCGGTGAAGCCCGGCATCGTGTTCAGCTCGTTCAACACCACCTCGCCGTCGCCGTCGCGGACGAAGAAGTCGACGCGGGCGAGC
>DATFMW010000192.1:0-4292 GCA_035266765.1 Gaiellaceae bacterium
CGGGCGGCGGCGGCGGCGGCGGAGGCGGCGGCGGCAGCAGCAGCAGCGGAGGCAGCAGCGGCGGCGGAGACG
Source organism: Gaiellaceae bacterium (assembly GCA_035266765.1). Classification (GTDB taxonomy): domain Bacteria; phylum Actinomycetota; class Thermoleophilia; order Gaiellales; family Gaiellaceae; genus Palsa-739. Next base: position 73 of record DATFMW010000192.1, read on the forward strand.
GCGGCGGCGGCAGCAGCGGCGGAGGCGGAGGCGGCGGAGGTGGCTCGTCGCCGCCGGCGACGACGACCACGACGGCCACGACGACCGCGGCCACGACGACCGCGGCCACGACGACCGCCGCCACGACGACCGCCGCCACAACCACCGCCGCCACAACCACCGCCGCCACAACCACCACGGCGGCCACAACCACCACCGACACCACGACGACCGGTGCCACGACCACCGCCGGCACGACCACCGCCGGCACGACCACCGCCGGCACGACGACGACCGAGACGACGCCGCTCTCCGTCGGCACCACGGAGCCGGCCAACGGCGGCTACGCGACCGGCACGCTCGTCGTCGCCGCGACCGCGAGCGGCGGCACGCCTCCCTACTCCGCCGTCCTGAAGATCCAGGGGCAGACGACCAACCTCGCGCCGAGCGTCGCCGGGTCGACCTTCACCTTCTCCTGGGACACGACCGGCGTACCCGACGGCTCGTACACGCTCGCGGTGACGGTCACGGACGCGGCCGGAGCGGAAGCATCCTCGGCCACGCTCACGAAGACCGTCGACAACACGGCGCCGACGACGTACATCCTGGCGCCCGCGGACGGCTCGTACGCGACCGTGACGGTGCAGGCCCAGGCGCACGGGTCGGACGGCTACGGGATCCGGCAGGTGCAGTTCCAGATCGACGGCGTCGATGTCGGTGCGCCGGTCACCTCACCGGACACTCCGGGCGGCTACACGTACTCGGCGACGCTCGACCTCTCGGGGCTCGCCGACGGCCCGCACACGCTCACCGACGTGGCGACCGACAACGCCGGCAACACGACCACCTCGGCGCCCGTCACGTTCACCGTCGGCCTCCAGACGCTCACCGCCACCATCACCGAGCCGCCGAATCTCTCGTTCGGAGTCGGCGTCATGGACGTGACGACGAGCATCACCGGCGGCGTCGGCCCCTACAGCGCGCAGCTGCTCGTCGACGGCGTCGCCTCCGGCGCGCCCGTCACCGCCGCCCCGTACACGCTCTCCTGGAACACGGCCGGCCTCGCCGACGGCTCCCACACGCTCGCCGTCCGCGTCACCGACGCGCTCGCCCACACGGCGACCTCGTCGACGCTCACCGAGACCGTCGACAACACGCCGCCCACCGGCGTGATGTACGAGCCGCCGCCGGGCGACCGCGACAACGGCCCGACGACGTTCCAGGTGCACGCCTCCGACGCGCACGGCGTTCGCTCGGTGCAGTTCACGGTCGACGGCAGCCCGGTCGGCCCGCTCCTGACGTCGCCGGACTCGGGCGAGCTGTACCTCTACTCGATCGTGTTCGACACCTCGACGCTCGCCGCGGGCACGCACTCCGTCTCGGCGATCGTGGTCGACAACGCGGGCAACACGACGACGGTCACCCCTGCCGTCTCGATCACGACGGGCCCGATCGACTACCTGCCGGTGCTGAACTACCACGGCATCGACACGCACCCGCCCGACATCTACGAGATGACGCCCGCAGAGGCCGCCGCCCAGCTCGCGTACCTCCACGACAACGGCTACCACTCGGTGACGCTCGAGCAGTATCAGCAGTGGCTCTCGGGAGCGGACATCGGCGTCGCCAAGCCGGTGCTGATCACCGTCGACGACGGTCTCACCGACCAGCTGGCCTGGGACCCGCTCCTGCAGCAGTACGGGTTCACGGCCGTGATGTTCGTCGTCAGCGGCTTCGCGGGCAACACGACGCCGGGCGACACGGGCCCCGAGAACCTGACCTGGACGCAGCTCGAGGCGCTGGCGGCGAACGGACGCTGGGAGATGGCCTTCCACGCCGGCCAGTTCGGCCACGGCGACTCGTACGCGGACGGCTACACCGCAGGCGGGTACTCGTACCCGGCCGCCTGCCCCTACTTCTACACCTGCCTCGGCACCGGCGAGAGCGTCGCGACCTACGAGGCGGCGGTCGCGGCCGAGATCGCAGCGGGCGTCGCCGATCTGCATGCGCACATCCCGAGCGCGAGCTCGCTCGCCTGGGCGGCCCCGTTCAACGACGGCGGCCAGTGGACGAACCTCTACAACGACCCGACGGGCGCGGCACAAAGCTGGTTCCCGGCCTTCATGGCGAGCCAGTTCCCGATCTCGTTCATCCAGACGTCGTGGGTGACCTACGGCCAGGCGTCCGGTCTCGTCGGCGGCCTGCGGGACTTCGGGCGTGAGTACCGCCTCGAGGTACACACCGGCACGACGCTCTCCCAATTCGCCACGGCGCTCACGGATCCGGCCTTCGCCCGCTGAGCCGGACGGCGCGCTAGGACACGCGTCCGTACGTTCCGTCGCTTATCCGGCGAGTGGCTCGTCGTTCGTGGCGGCGAGACGCCGTCGGGAAGTGGCCATGACTTGCGGACGCGTGTACTAGTGACCGGTGGCCGAGAAGTGCATGTAGTCCTTCGTCGATCCGGCCCAGGAGCCGCCCCAGCCCCAGCCGACCGAGGCGAAGAGCCGCACGACCGCGGGCGTGACCATGCCGCGGCGGTGGCGTGACCGGTCGAGGTACGAGAGCGCCGTCTTGTCGCGCGTCATCCCGCAGCCGACGTAGGGGTTCTCGACCGGGTTGAGATCGATCGCCTGGCCGTAGGCGTGCTCCGACCAGGTGCCGGTCCGCTGGTTCGCGACCCCGGTGCACGGGGACGCCGCCGCCTGGCGGCACTCGAACGAGGCCGAGATGTCGCCGTCCGCAGGCGCCGCCGAGACGGACCCGTAGGTGTCGGAGAGCCGCATGTGCCGGATCGGGAAGCGCAGCTTGTAGAGACCGCGGAAGACCTTCTTCAGCTTCGCGACATCGTCCGCGTTCACGATCAGCTGCCCGGTGTGGACCTTCCCGTCGAAGCCGTAGTGGCGGACGGCGAGCACGCGCAGGTGCCGGAGCGGCACGGGGCAGCCGGCGTGGTACTCGCCCGCGGCGCGGACCATCGTCCGGTCGGCCGCGGTGAGCGGGCGGCTGGACGCGTGCCAGACCTGGGGCACGAGCGCGGCGACGAGCGCGAGCAGGGCGACGGGCATCGGGGGCAGTGTGCCCGCATTGGCCGCGTCCCGAACCAGACGATCGTCGAGGTCAGACGGTGATGACGCTTGCAAGCGTCCGGAGGAGTTCTTGGAGGTGAGCCAACGGGGCGCTACACGAGGTTGATCGTGTTCGCGGGAATCGCCTTCGCCACGGCCACGACGACGGCCGGGGCAGCCGGCCAGGCGGGACCGTGAACGGGGCGGGGCCGAAGGACGCGGGGTCGTTCCGATTTGCGATCCCGGCCGCCGCGAAGGTCGCCTCGCGGCACTGCAAGGCGACGGGCGGAAACGCTTCCTTCGACGCCGACCTGACCAAGGCCGGCGTCCAGAAGACCGGCCACCGGAGCAACAGCTGACCGGGTGGCGCCCTTCGGGGCGCCACCCCTGTCACGCCCCTGTCCCCGAGCCGGAGCTATTCCGGCTGGAAGAGCGCGAGCATGTTGCCGTCGGGGTCATTGAACCAGGCGGACTTGCCGATGCCGGCGGTCGTCGCGACGCGATTCACCGTCTCGAGCATCGGGAAGTCGTACTCCTCGAAGACGACGCCGCGGGCGACGAGCTCCCCCGGCGTCGCGCCCGGATCATGCGCAGGATCGACACGTCGATCCCGGATTGACGCCGGCCCTTGATCCGGATGGCCCGAGGTCGATGACTCCTGTGATGAGCGAGCCGATGGAACACCTCGTCGAGCGGGCGCTTGCGCTGCCGCTCGGTGACCGTGTCGCGCTGGTGCGCGTCGCGTCGCTGTGCAGCGACCCGGAGGTCGCCCCGGCGGAGGTCGCGCTCCTGGCGGCCCGCGACGAGGCGTTCTCCGCGCTGCTCCTGAAGATCGCGAACAGCACGTGGTCGGGGAGCATGCGGCCGATCGCGGACCTGACGCACGCGATCGTGCGGCTCGGCACGTCGCTCGTGCAGGGCATCGCGCTCGCGGCGCCGGGGCTGCGGCTGCTCGAGTCGCCGGCGGACGGGCTCGGCCCGGCACGTCGCGAGCTGCACCGCCATGCGGTGCGAGTCGGAATCGTGGCGCGCTCGCTCGCCACCGACAACGCCACCTCCGAGCAGGCGCTGGCGGCGGGGCTCGTCCACAACCTCGGGCTCAACGTGATCGCCGTCACGGCGACGGAGACGTTCCGGCTCCTCGCCGACGCGGGCCGCCAGGGCGACCAGCTTCCC
>DATFMW010000193.1:0-2165 GCA_035266765.1 Gaiellaceae bacterium
CAGCCTCTCGACGTCCAGTGGCCGATGTACGGCTTCCAGGCCGCGCGCACGCGGGCGGTCGGCTACTCCGTCGACCCGCCGTTCCGGACGCTCTGGCAGTTCCACGCCGGCAGCCTCGTCGAGTTCCCGCCCTCGATCGGCTACGGGCGCCTCTACCTCGCGACGAACTCCGGCAAGGTCCTCGCCGTGAACGAGCAGACCGGCAAACGCGCCTGGAAGTACGTGTCCGGCCGCTGCGTCGCTGCGTCCCCGGCGGTCGGGCCGCACGGGCAGGTGTACGCCGTCTTCCTCAACAAGGGGCCACCGTGCAACCGCGCCGCCGGCTCGCCCGGGCTCGACGGCGAGGTGATCATGTTCGGGGCCGGCTTCGGGAACATCCGCTGGCGCAGGACGATCGGGCCGAGCGAGAGCTCGCCGGTCCAGATCGGGAAGCTCGTCGTCGTCGGCGACTGGAACGGCGACGTGTGGGCGTTCCAGCGGGGCACCGGCCAGCTGACCTGGCGCTTCCACACCGGCGGCTCCGTCAAGGGCGGCGTCGCCTACCGCGACAAGCGCTTCTACGTCGGCTCCTACGACGGCAGCGTCTACTGCCTCTCGCTCGACGGGAAGCTGATCTGGCGCAGCGCGGGGCAGGGGAGCCTCTTCGGCGGCGGCCGTTTCTACTCGACGCCGGCAGTCCGGTACGGGCGCGTCTACATCGGCTCGACCGACGGCAAGGTCTACTCGTTCGGGGCCGCCACCGGGAAGCTGCGCTGGTCGCGGAGCACCGGCGGCTACGTCTACGCCTCCCCGGCCGTCGCCGGCGGGCTCGTCTTCATCGGCTCGTACTCGCACCGCTTCTACGCCCTCGACGCCGCCACCGGCGTGCCGCGCTGGACGTTCACGGCGAACGGCCCGATCTCCGGCTCGCCGACCGTCGTCGGCCGCATCGTCTACTTCGCGACGCTCACCGGGCGGACGTACGGCCTCGACATCCGGACCGGCAAGCAGGTGTGGACGTTCCCCGACGGCGAGTACTCGCCCGTCGTCGCCGTCCCCGGCCGGTTCTTCCTCGTCGGCCAGGGGACGATCTATGGGATGGTTCCGCGCTGATGCGCTACCTCGTCACCGGCGCCGCCGGCTTCATCGGCTCGCACCTCGCCGAGACCCTCGAGGCGGACGGCCACGAGGTCGTCGCCGTCGACTGCTTCACCGACTACTACGACGTCGCCGAGAAGGAGCGCAACGCGGCCGGCCGCGACGTGGAGCGGCTCGACCTGGCCGCGGCTCCGCTCGACCTCGACGGCGTCGACGGCGTCTTCCACCTGGCGGGGCAGCCCGGCGTGCGGAGCTTCGGCGACGCCTTCCCGCTCTACCTGCGCCACAACCTGCTCGCGACGCAACGCGTCTTCGAGGCCGCTGCCGCCGCCGGCGTCCGCGTCGTCCTCGCCTCCTCGTCGTCGGTCTACGGGGAGGCCGAGACCTACCCGACGCCGGAGGACACCGTGCCCCGCCCGATCTCGCCCTACGGGATCACGAAGCTCGGCTGCGAGCACCTCGCCCGCGCGTACGCGGCCGGGTTCGGGCTCGACGCCGTCGTCGTCCGCTACTTCACCGTGTACGGGCCGCGTCAGCGGCCGGACATGTTCTTCCGCCGCGTCTGCGACAGGCTCCTCGACGGCGGCACGTTCGAGCTCTACGGCAGCGGCGAGCAGTCGCGCAGCTTCACGTACGTCGCCGACGCGGTCGCCGCGACGATCGCGGCGATGGCAGCCGAGCCGGGCTCGCTCTACAACGTCGGTGGCGGCGAGGAGGCGTCGGTGCTCGAGGCGATCGGACTGCTCGAGCGGCTCTCGGGCCGGCGCCTCGAGCTGCGCCGTATGGCTGCCGCGAGAGGGGACGTGCGGCGGACGAAGGCGGACGCCTCGCGGATCGCCGACGAGCTCGGGTGGGCGCCGACGACGTCGCTCGAAGAGGGTTTGGGCTCGATGTGGTCCTGGGCCTCCGGTACAGTCGCCCGCGCATGAGTCGCGACGAGCAGCGGGATCCAGCAGGGCAGGCGCGGCTCGGCTCCGACCCGGAGGCGGAGCAGGAGGTCGACCTCGGACGCTATGCGCGTCTCCTCCTCGCACGCTGGTGGATCGTCGCCGCCGGGCTCGTCCTCGGTGCGATCCTCGGCTACGCCG
>DATFMW010000194.1:0-10500 GCA_035266765.1 Gaiellaceae bacterium
CCGCCGTCTCGGACATTCGCGCTCTCGGGGAAGAGCTCCAGCATCGGCCCTAGTGTGCACGAGCGGCCCTCCGGCACCGCTGCTAGATTCCCTTCCGCATGAGGAGTGGGCTTACGTAGCAGAGGGAGGCACGCGCGGCCCCGCCGCGCCGGCTCCCCATGGCCTCTCTGACGAGAGGCTTTTTCGTCTCTGGAGGACGGGTTGAGCGACACCGAGCACACGGCGAGGTACGAGCCGAAGGCGATCGAGGCCAAGTGGCAGCGCGTCTGGGAGGACGCGGGCGCCTTTCACGTCCCGAATCCAGAGCCCGGGCAGACGGACGACAACCACTGGTACCAGCTCGAGATGCTCCCGTACCCGTCCGGCAACGGCATGCACATGGGCCACGTCCTCAACTACACGATGGGCGACGTGATCACGCACGTCCGCCGCCGCAGCGGCTGGACGGTCGTGCGCCCGATGGGTTGGGACGCGTTCGGGCTGCCGGCCGAGAACGCCGCGATCCGCGAGGGCGGCCACCCGCGCGAGATCACCGAGCGCAACATCGACACGATCCGTGCGCAGATGAAGCGGCTCGGCTGGGCGATCGACTGGGACCGCGAGGTCTCCTCGCACGACCCGACCTTCTACCGCTGGACGCAGTGGCTGTTCCTCAAGTTCTGGCAGGAGGGCTTGGCATACCGGAAGGAGGCGCCGGTCAACTGGTGTCCGAACGACCGGACGGTGATCGCGAACGAGTACATCGTCGACGGCCACTGCGAGCGCTGCGGCGCGGCGGTCGAGCTGCGGAACATGACGCAGTGGTTCTTCAAGACGACCGCCTACGCGGATGAGCTGCTCGAGTTCGACCTGCCCGAGGGCGGCGAGTGGCCGGAGCGGACGAAGACGATCCAGCGCAACTGGGTCGGCCGCTCCGAGGGCGCCGAGATCCTCTTCCGGGTCGACGAGCTCGACCTCGACGTCCCCGTCTTCACGACGCGCGCGGACACGCTGTACGGCGCGAGCTTCTTCGTCGTCGCGCCCGAGCACCCGTTCGTCGAGGCGCACGCGAGCGAGGAGGCGCGTGCGTACGCGCGCCGCGCGGGCGCCCGCCGCGCCGAGGACCGTGCCGCCGAGACCGAGAAGACGGGCGTCTTCACCGGCCACTACGCGACGAATCCCGTCAACGGCGAGCGGCTGCCGATCTGGGTCGCCGACTACGTCCTGATGGACTACGGCACCGGCGCGATCATGGCCGTGCCCGCACACGACGAGCGCGACGGCGAGTTCGCAGCCACGTTCGGCCTGCCCGTCGTCGAGGTGGTCTCGGAGGACGGCGTCCTCGTCAACTCGGAGCGCTTCGACGGCCTTTCCGTCGCCGAGGGGGCACGCGCGATCGTGGCTGCGCTCGCCGAGCAGGGCCGTGGCGAGGCGACCGTCTCCTACCGGCTGCGCGACTGGAGCTTCTCGCGGCAGCGCTACTGGGGCTGCCCGATCCCCGTGATCCACTGCGAGTCGTGCGGCGCCGTGCCCGTCCCCGAGGACGAGCTGCCCGTGCTGCTGCCGGACATCGAGGACTACACACCGAAGGGCAAGGCGCCGCTCGCCTCCAACGAGGAGTGGATGAACGTGCCGTGCCCGAAGTGCGGCGGCCCGGCGCTGCGCGACCCGGACACGATGGACACGTTCGTCGACTCGTCCTGGTACTTCATCCGCTACGTCGACCCGCACAACGACCGGGCGCCGTTCGACCGCCACGTCGTCGACTACTGGCTGCCGGTCGACCAGTACATCGGCGGCATCGACCACACGACCGGGCACCTGCTCTACTCGCGCTTCTTCGTCAAGGCGCTGAACGACTTCGGGATGCTCGGCTTCCGCGAGCCGTTCGCGCGCCTGTTCCACCAGGGCTGGGTGCAGATGGGCGGGACGAAGATGTCGAAGACGAAGGGCAACGTCGCCGGCCCGAACGAGATCCTCGATGCGTACGGGGCCGACGCGATGCGGCTCACGATCCTCTTCATGGGCCCTGCCGACCAGGATATGGAGTGGACGGACACCGGGATCGAGGGGATCGTCCGCTTCCTGCGCCGGCTGTGGCGCGTCGTCCACGAGGTCGCGGCGGCTGCGCCCGCGAACAGCGCGACCGAAGGCGCACTGGCGCGGAAGGCGAACGAGACGATCGCGAAGGTGACCGACGACGTCCTGCGGCGGTTCCAGTTCCACACGCCGATCTCGGCCGCGATGGAGCTCGTGAACGAGTTGTCGGCCGATCCGGGAGCCGCGGACGCGCGCTTCGCCGCCGAGACGGCGGTATCGGTGATCCAGCCGTACGCGCCGCACATCGCCGAGGAGCTGTGGACGGTGCTCGGCCACGAGCGTCTGTGGGAGCAGCCGTGGCCCGTCGCCGACGCGGCGCAGCTCGTCCGCGACACGTTCGAGCTCGTCGTGCAGGTGAATGGGAAGGTGCGCGACCGCTTCGAGGTCGAGGCCTCGCTCGGCGAGGACGAGCTCGTCGCGCGGGCCCGCTCGTCGGAGCGGGTGCGGGCGCACCTGGACGGCGCGGAGCCGCGGAAGACGATCGTCGTCCCGCGCAAGCTCGTGAACTTCGTGGTCTGAGGAGGGCGGTGGTGGGCCTACGGCCCGCCGGACACAACCGTCCGACGGGCCGCGTTCGTTCGGCTGGGTAGACGAGCGAACGCCTGCCTGTTCGCGCCTTCCCGTCAGGCCTTGACGTCGACCTTGCCCGGCGTGTCGGTGTCGCCGTCGTGATTGGGGTCGTAGTTGGCCTTCGGGGTTGCCGCCGCTGTTGCGGCGCCGTTCCCACTCACCTGGGCGGCCAGGGCTGCCCCGTATCCCGGTCCACCGACCGCTGAGATACCCGTCATTCGTGCCTCCTTGGCGTTGACTGCGGTGTGTGCCCGTCATCGTCGGAGTCCGATGCTTCTTGAGGGCGCAGTCGCTCGCCCCTGACGGAGCTGCGACCTTCACGGCACACCTCTATTGCCAACATTGGCGACATGGAGCTTCCGGTCGTCTCGGTCTCACGGCGGCGCCTGCTGGCCGGCGCGGTGCTTGTGGCGTGCGCGCTCGTGCTGCTGGTGCGGCACCTCGGCGGTGGAAGCGCGGCGGCGCCCGCGGTCGCGCCCGTGCGCGTCGCGCGCGCGGCTCCCGTCAAGCAGCTCGTCGTCGACGTCGTCGGCGCGGTCGCCCGTCCCGGCCTCTACCGGCTGGGCAAGGGGACGCGGATCGCGGACGCGGTCGCCCGCGCCGGCGGCGCCACCGGGAAGGCGGCGCTCGCCCTCGTCAACCTTGCGGCCCCGCTCGCCGACGGCGAGCAGGTGGTCGTCCCGGCGCGCGGCGCTGCCGGAGCCGCGGCGGCGTCCCCTCCGGCCGCAGGCACCCCGGCGGCGCCGCTCGACCTCAACACCGCCACCGCCGAGCAGCTCGACGCGCTGCCCGGTGTCGGTCCCTCCACCGCGGCGAAGATCGTCGCGTTCCGGCAGCAGCACGGCGCGTTCCATTCGCTCTCCGAGCTCGACGCCGTACCGGGCATCGGCCCGTCGCGGATCGCGCAGCTGAAGGGTCTCGTGATCCCGCCGTGACCCTGCAGCCGCCGTACCTGCTCGCCGGCGCGCTCTGCGCCGGGCTCGCGTTCGCGACGGCGGCCCGTGTCGCGTTCGCGCCCGCCGTGCTCGCCGCCGCCGTGGTCGCCGCCCTCGCCGCGGCGGCCGGCGAGCCGCGCCTCCGGCTCGGCGCGGCTGCGCTTGCGCTCGCCCTCGCCGGCTGGGGGTGGGGCAGCGCCCGTCTCGCGGCGATCGACCGGAGCACGCTCGCGCCGCTGATCGGCACGGCGGAGCGTGCCGTCGTCCAGGTCGAGGAGCCGCCGCGGAGCGGGTCGTTCGAGCTGCGGATGCGGGCCCGCGTGATCCGCTGGGGCACCCTCGGTCTGCGCGAGCCGGTGCTGCTCGAGCTGCCCCTCGGCCGCTCGCCGCCGCAGGGAGCCGAGCTGGCGCTGCTCGGCGTGCTGCGGGCACCGCGCGGTCCTTCGCACGGCTTCGACGAGCGAGCGTGGCTCCGCCACCACGGAGTCCATGTCGTGCTGCGCGCGTCTGCGTGGCGTGTCGTCGGTCATCGCGGCGGGCTCGGCGGCGTCGCCGACCGGCTCCACGCCTGGCTCGCACGCGGCGGGGTCCCCGGGCTCGCGGGAGAGCGGAAGGGCGTGATCGAAGGCGTCGTGCTCGGCGAGGATCAGGGGCTCTCCGACACGTTGCGGCAGCGCTTCCGCGCGAGCGGGCTCTACCACCTGCTGGCCGTGAGCGGCGGCAACGTCGTGGTGGTCGCGCTCGGCGCGCTCTGGCTTGCGCGCCTCGCCGGCATTCCGCGCCTCGCCGCGGAGGTTGCCTCGCTCGGCTCGATCGGCGCGTACGTGCTCGCGGTCGGGCCGCAGCCGTCCGTGATCCGGGCGGGGATCGCGGGTGCCCTCGGCTCGCTCGCGTGGCTGACCGGTCGCCAGCGCGACGCGCGCTACGCGCTCCTCGTCGCCGCGGTGCTCCTGCTCGGCTGGAGCCCGTACAACGCCCTCGATCCCGGCTTCCAGCTCTCGTTCGCGGCGGTGCTCGCGATCTTCCTGCTCGCGCCGCGGCTCCGGCGATGGCTCGAGGGGTACCCGCTTCCGGACTGGCTGCGGACGAGTGTGGCCGTCTCTGCGGCGTGCGGCCTCGCCACGGCTCCGATCTCGTGGCTCCAGTTCCACCAGATCCCGCTCCTGACCGTGCCGGCGAACGCGGCCGCCGCTCCCGCGATGGTGCCGCTGCTCGGCCTCGCGCTCGTCTGCGCTCTCGTCGGCCCTGTGGCGCCGCCGCTTGCGGCCGTGCTCGCCGCGGCAAACGGATGGTGCGCGGCCTACCTCGCGGCCTGTGCGCGCCTCTTCGGCGGTCTGCCCGGCGCGCAGATCCGCTCGCCGGCCGCGGCGGCTGCACTCGGCGCGGGTGTCCTCGGATGCGCCGCCTATGCTTGGCGGCGTGGCCGCCCCGGACTTGAAGCCGGTCTACCTGCTCACCGGCAGCGACCGGCCGAAGATCGCCCGTGCCCTGCACCGGCTGCGGGAGCGGATCGGCGATGACTCGACGGAGCTTCTGCACGCCCGCGAGACCTCGGGCGAGCAGGCGGTCGCCGCGTGCAACATGCTCGGCCTGTTCGGCGGCGGCGGCAGGCTCGTGATCGTCGACGAGGTCGAGAAATGGAAGGCGGCCGATGCGAAGGAGGTGGCCGGCTACCTCGCCGCCCCGTCGCCGGAGACCGTGCTCGCGCTCGTCGGCGCCGGGATCAAGACCGACTCCGCGCTCGGCAAGGCGGTGGCGAAGGCGGGGCAGGTCCTCTCCTACGACGTTGCGAAGCGCCGTGTGCCCGAATGGGTCGGCGAGCAGTTCGCGCGGCTCGGGGCGAAGGCGGAGCCCGACGCCTGCCGGGCGCTCGTCGAGATGGTGGGGGACGACCTCGACGACCTCGCCTCGGAGATCGACAAGCTCGCGACGTGGGCGGGCGGCGAGCCTGTCACCGTCGCTGCGGTCGCGGCGCTCGCGGTCGGCCGGTCCGAGACGCCGATCTTCACCGTCACCGACGCCTGGGGGCGGCGCGACGTCGGCGCCGTGCTCGCGGGCACCGAGGCGCTGCTCGAGCGATCGCACCGGCCGCGCTCCGGCGAGCTGGTCCGGCTCGTCTCGATGCTCGTCAACCACGTCGGCCGTGTCCGCCGCTGCGCCCGGCTCGCGGAGCAGGGCGTACGCCCGCGCGACGCGGCGGGGACGCTGAAGATGCACCCGTTCGCGGCGGAGAAGGCGTTCCAGCAGGCAGCGAACTTCTCCGACGAGGAGCTCGGTCAGGCGATCGTCAGGCTCGCGGAGCTCGACGCGGCAGCGAAGGGCGGTTCCCGGATGCCGGTCGACCTCGAGCTCGAGCGCGCTCTCGTCGACGTGACGGGGCGCAGCGACCGCGTCGCGTAGCTGCTGCTTAGGAGGCCTGCGGCTCGCCCGCGGCGATGCGGGCGGCCTGCGCCTTGCGGCGGGCGGCGGTGTTGCGGTGGAGCGCGCCGTGGGAGACGGCCTTGTCGATCCAGCGCTCGAGCTCGGTGTGGGCGACCGCGACCGTCGCGGCGTCGCCGTCGGCGGCCGCGTCGGTGAGGCGCCGCATCAGCGTCTTCGCGGTGGAGCGCCAGCGCAGGTTCTCCTGCCGCTGACGGGCGGCCTGGCGAACGCGCTTCTCCTGTTGCTTGATGTTCGGCATTGGCGTGAAAACGCCCGCAACGGCGGGCGCGACGATGGTAGCAGCACGCCGCCGCGCGCGTCTGCGCCGACGGGCGCGCTCCCTATGCTCCTGGCGTGAACGACGAGGAGCGCGAACGCGAGCGCGCCGCGCGCCGGCTCGAGCGCGACCGGCGCCGCCGTGAGCAGGGCAAGCCCACGTACTTCGAGAGCGAGGCGGCGCTCGAGAGCTGGCCCATCCTCCAGGATCCGGCCGAGCAGCCGACGATGATCGTCCGGGCTCGCAGGGAGGACGGCCGGATCGCCGAGCTCGATGTGCGCGCCGACGAGGACGAGGACGGCGCGACCCGCGTCCGGCCGCCGGAGCCCGCGCCCGGGGAGTCGCGCCGGCTCGCCCGTTCCGGGATCGTCTTCTCGCTCGCGACCGCCCTCTCGCGCGTGCTCGGCCTCCTCCGCGAGAGTCTCGCCCGTTCGTACTTCGGCATCCACGGGCCGATCAACGCCTTCGAGATCGCGTTCCTCGTCCCGAACACGGTGCGCGCGCTCGTCGCCGACGCGGCGCTCTCGTCTGCGTTCGTGCCCGTCTTCAGCGACCTGCTCGAGAAGGGTGAGCGCAGGCGCGCGTGGAGGGTCGCCTCCTCGCTCTTCTGGCTGATGCTGCTCGGCCTGACGGGCCTCACGGCCGTGTTCGTGCTGATCTCGCCGTGGGTGATGCGCGGGTTCGGCTACGGGCCCGACGTGTACGGCGGCGTGGCCGTCGGCCTCTCCTGGGTGCTGTTTCCGATCGTCGTCGTGCTCGGCCTGACCGGGATCGTCGTCGGGGTCCTGAACAGCTACGACCACTTCAGCGTCCCGGCGCTGAGCCCCGTCCTCTGGAACCTCGTGATCGTGCTCGGGCTCGTGCTCGGCGTGCCGCACGTGCACGGCCGCAACCACGAGCTCTACGTCTACGCGTTCGCGATCCTCGTCGCCACGATCGCGCAGTTCCTGCTGCCGCTGCCGTGGCTGCGCGGCCGCGACGACCGGCTGCGGATGGTGATCGACATCCGCGACCCGGCCGTCAAGCGGACGTTCGCGTTGATGGTGCCGGTGACGATCGGGCTCGGGCTGATCAACATCAACGCGTTCATCGACCAGATCTTCGCGACGCGGCTGCTGGACAAGAACCTCGCGCCGGCGGCGATCGTCTCGGCGTTCCGGCTCTACATGCTGCCGCAGGGCATGTTCTCGGTCGCGGTGGCGACGGTGCTCTTCCCGGCGCTCTCGCGTTACGCGTCGCGCGCCGACTGGACGAGCTTCCGCGACACGGTCGCGACCGGGATGCGCCTGATCTTGTTCCTGCTCGTACCGGCGGCGGCCGCGGCGGCGGTGCTCTCCGAGCCGATCGTGCGGCTCCTCTACCAGCACGGCGAGTTCACCGCCGACCAGACGCCGGTGGTGGCGCACGCGCTCGCTGCGTTCTCGCTCGGGCTGGCGTTCAACGGGACGATGCTGATGCTGAACCGGGCCTTCTTCAGCCTCCAGTCGCCGTGGATCCCGAGCTGGGTCGCGCTCGGCAACCTCGGTCTGAACGCGGCTCTCGACGGGGCGTTCTACCGGTTCGGCATCTGGGGGATCCCGCTCTCGACCTCGCTCGTGAACATCGTCGGGACGGCGGCGCTCCTCGTCGTCTTCCGGCGGCGCATGGGCAGGATCGGGTTCGGGGAGACCGCGCGGAGCTTCGTGCTCGTCGCGATCGCGGCCGTGGTGCTCGCCGCCGTTTCCTGGTGGGCCTGGCACCTCGTCGACGGTGCGCTCGGCCGCTCGATCGCGGCGCAGGTCGTCTCGCTCGGGTTCGGTCTCGCCGCCGGTCTCGCCGCCTACCTCGGCTCGTGCCGGCTGCTCGGCGTGCGTGAGCTCGAGGCGGTCGTGCGGCTGCGGCGGCGCGGCGTGTAGACGACCGTGCGGAGGACGGGCTGCCGCACCGGCTGCTGCGGCTCGACTGCCGCGACTGAGGCGCCGCTCCGCGCCGCTACGCTCAGCGCGATGGACCAGCGCAACATCCGCAACTTCTCGATCATCGCGCACATCGACCACGGGAAGTCGACGCTCGCCGACCGCATCCTCGAGGTGACCGACACCGTCTCCGCGCGCGACATGCGCGAGCAGGTGCTCGACTCGATGGAGCTCGAGCGCGAGCGCGGCATCACGATCAAGGCGCAGGCCGTCCGCGTCGCCTGGAAGGGCTACGAGCTGAACCTGATCGACACGCCGGGGCACGTCGACTTCACGTACGAGGTCTCGCGCTCGCTTCAGGCGTGCGAGGGAGCCCTGCTCGTCGTCGACGCCGCGCAGGGGATCGAGGCGCAGACGCTCGCGAACGCGTATCTCGCGATCGACAACGGGCTCGAGATCGTCCCCGTCGTGAACAAGATCGACCTGCCGTCGGCCGACCCGGACGGCACGGCGATCGAGGTCGCCGATCTGCTCGGCGACGACCCGATGCGCGTCGTCCGCATCTCCGCGAAGACCGGCGTCGGCGTCGAGGACGTCCTCGACGCGATCGTCGAGCGCGTGCCGGCGCCCACGGGCGACCCGGACGCGCCGCCGCGGGCGCTCGTTTTCGACTCCTCGTACGACCAGTACCGCGGTGTCCTCGCGTTCGTGCGCGTCGTCGACGGCTCGTTCTCGCGGCGCGACGCGCTCGCGACGATGGCGACCGACACGCGCTTCGAGGCGGAGGAGCTCGGCTTCTTCACGCCGACGATGACGCCCGTCGACTCGCTCTCGGCCGGCGAGGTCGGCTACGTCGTCACCGGGCTCAAGGACGTGTCCCGGCTGCGCGTCGGCGACACGCTCACGACCGTCGCGCACCGCGCCTCGTCGCCGCTCCCCGGCTACAAGGACGTCAAGCCGATGGTGTTCGCCGGCCTCTTCCCGACCGACTCCGACGACTATCCCGAGCTGCGCGACGCGCTCGAGCGGCTGAAGTTGAACGACGGTGCACTCTTCTACGAGCCCGAGACCTCGCGGGCGCTCGGCTTCGGCTTCCGCTGCGGCTTCCTCGGCCTGCTGCACATGGAGATCGTCCGCGAGCGGCTCGAGCGCGAGTTCGACCTCGACCTGCTCGTGACCGCGCCGAACGTCGCCTATCGCGTGCAGGCGCGGAACGGCGACTGGCTCGAGGTGCACAACCCGGCCGAGTTCCCGCGCGAGGTGGAGGAGGTCGAGGAGCCGTACGTGAAGGCCTCGATCATCGTCCCCAAGGAGTACGTCGGCGCGGTGATGGAGCTCTGCAACGACCGCCGCGGCACGTTCGACCACATGGAGTACCTCTCGCCGGAGCGCGTTCACCTGACGTACGACCTGCCGCTCGCCGAGATCGTGCTCGACTACTACGACCAGCTGAAGTCGCGCACGCGCGGCTATGCGTCGTTCGACTACGACGTCGCCGGCTTCAAGCCCGGCGACCTGGCCCGCGTGGACGTGCTCGTCGCCGGCGAGCCCGTCGACGCGCTCTCGCTGATCATCCACCGCGACTTCGCCTACGACCGCGGGCGCCTGCTCGTCGAGAAGCTGCGCGAGGAGATCCCGCGGCAGATGTTCGACGTGCCGATCCAGGCGGCGATCGGCGCCCGCGTGATCGCGCGCGAGACGGTGAAGGCGCGCCGCAAGGACGTCTTGTCGAAGTGCTACGGCGGCGACATCTCCCGCAAACGCAAGCTGCTCGAGAAGCAGAAGGCCGGAAAGAAGCGGATGAAGCAGGTCGGCGCCGTCGAGGTGCCGCAGGAGGCGTTCCTCGCAGTGCTCAACATCGGGCAGAGCGGGAAGGGCTAGGCGTGGCGCTCGAGCTGCGCGGTCGGTGCGAGCGCTGCGGCGTCGGGCTGGCAGCCGACGGCGAGGCGTTCATCTGCTCGTACGAGTGCACGTTCTGCCGCTGGTGCGCCGCCGAGCTCTCGCACGTGTGCCCGAACTGCGTCGGCGAGCTCGTGGCGCGGCCGAAGCGCGCGGCGAAGGAATCGTCGTGAGCGGCGCGCGCCACCTGTACGTCCACCTGCCGTTCTGCGCGCACCGCTGCGGCTACTGCGACTTCGTCACGGTCGTCGGACGCAGTGGGCAGCACCGGGCCTACGTCGACGCGCTGCTGGGCGAGCTGGAGCTCGAGCGGGCGCTGCTCGCCGACCGGCTCGAGACCGTCTTCCTCGGCGGCGGCACGCCGACCTTCACCGCGCTGCCCGAGCTCGTGCGGCTGCTCGCGGCGCTGCCCGGCGCCGAGGAG
>DATFMW010000195.1:0-7303 GCA_035266765.1 Gaiellaceae bacterium
GGTTGCAGAAGTCGCGCAGAAGCGCCGCGAACTCGTTGATCCGGCGATAGAGCTCCTGGTAGGTGATCGCCTTCGTCTCCTCCGCCTCCGGCTCCGGCACCCAGATCAGCGCCGCCTTGTTCCGACTCGTCGCCAGATGCCTGTCGACGCAGTTGAAACACGCGTTCAGGCGGCCGCCGACGAACCACTTCCAAAACGGCGGATTGCTCGTGTCGAGCGTCGTCTCCCACCCCTGATCCCACGTCAGCAGATCCGCGTACTCCTTGAAGCAGTCCGGGAAAAGCTCCTCGGTGAACCGCTCCCGGATCGACGGATCGTTCGCGTTCGCCTGGCTCACAAACTGCGCCGGAGGCTCGTAGTACTCCTCCTCCCGCCAATGCACGGCGATCTGCGCCTCGGAAACCTCAGCACCCTGTTCTGTCGACATCATCCGACCTCCCGCTGAAAGACAACTCGAGACCCACCATCCCGGCACCGAGCGCGGCGCCCGACTTGCGGACCGGCAGCATGAGACGCCCGTGGCCGCACATCAACCGTGCGCAGCCCGAGATCGACCCGTCCGACGCGCACTTCCTGGTCGGCCGCCCTCACTCCCGGACGGTTCACCTCGCCCGCCCGACACACAGGCCGCACGGCGCCGGCTACACCCGTCCAGAGAGCGCCATCGTCATTCCATCCCATACGAAGCGCTCCGTTCGGGTAGAAGGCGAGCCTATACCCGCACGACCGCTCGCTCAACCCCGGCCCGATCGGCAATCGAGCTTCGGCGCGACAGTGGGGACGCCGCGACGTCCAGTCGACGCCTACCTCCAGCGGTAACCGGCGAGACCCGCCCCCAACCTCCTACTTCCCGGCGGCGCCACGCTGAGCGGCATGATCCCCGACGAGCCGCCCGAGGAGCGGCGGCGGGCGCTTGCTGTGGACCGGGTTCCGCGGGGTCCAGTCCGCCGACCACCTCTTAGGAGGATAAAAGGACGTCTCACCAGCTTCCGGGAGGCACGTTAGAAGAGGACCGACTCCTAACGCGTCGCCGAGTCGGTAATAGGCAACGAGCGACCCGACCTCCACGATCACATCGACGTCGCGCGTCGCCCTCGGTGCGGGCGCCGCCTCATCGGTGATCCAAACCGGCAGCGCCGCCGCACCCAGGAACGCCACCTCCGAAAGCAGCTCCTCGCCGAGTGCGGCCGCTGCCCGCTCGATCAACTCGACGCTCATGCGGTCACAGCCAGGCGCTTCTGAAGCTCACGGCGCGCGATGCCACGCACGCGCGCATCGTTCAGACGGAACGCATCGAACAGCGCCAGCCGTTCACCGAGCTCGCGGTCACGTCGCGCGACCTGCGGCACGGCCGGATGCAACGGCTCGAACGCGATCCCGCGCTCTCGGCCCTGCGGATCAGGCCAGACCAATGGGAACCGATCGGAGCCGGCGAGCTTCTTGCGCAGCGCCGGAGCCGACGAGGCCGTCGGCACGCCACGCGTCTCTCCCTGCATCCGAGGCGGGAAGACATACCGAAGTGCATGCGTCAAGAACTCGTCCACCTGGGCAAGCTGCGGCGCACGCGACGCGTCGACGAGCTGCGCCGCCTGGAGCGACTTCATGCTGCGATGCACCGCGGACACACTCAAACCGAGCTCTTCTCCTAGTGCTGCGAGCTTCGGCGGGGGCCCCTTGCGACCGAGCAGCGACGCCAGCACGAGCATGTCCTGTCCCTTCAGCATGCTCCAAACGTAGCAGCATCTTCCCTGGTTTCCAGAATTTGGAAAACTGGTATCCCTGACAGAATCGCCGCGCAGGTTGTCGACCCGACACTCGCCGGAGCGACCACCCACCTCCCTTGGACATTCGCGGTCAAGCGAGAGCCGCGTCCGTCGCGCGGACGAGCGCCCGACCGGCGCCTACGTCACGCCTGGGCCCTGCCCGGCTGCCCTACGTGCTTTCGCCTCGCGCGGCCAGGAGCTTCTCCGAGAGCTTCGGGCCCCGGCCCGGTTCGCTCCATGGGCACACCTGGATGCAGATCGCGCAGCCGTAGGTCTTCGTGAAGTACGGGACGCACCGGTCGAAGTCGACGTACCACTTCTCCTGTCCCCGCACGAGCTGCTTCTCGTCGGAGATCGCGCCGGGCGGGCAGTCGAGCACGCAGCGGCGACACGTGAAGCAGAGGTCGTCGACGCCGATGTCCACCTCCTCGTCGGTCGCGAGCGGCAGGTCGGTGACGACCGTGGCGAGCCGCACGTTCGATCCGTGCTCCCTGCTGATCAGGGATCCGTGCTTGCCGAGCTGGCCGAGACCGGCGCGGACGGCGAGCGGGATGTGGAGGAGATCGGTGCTGTTGGGGTTGCCGTACGCTCGTGCCGGCCAGCCCAGATCCCTGACGTGCTCGCCCAGCTCGATCGCGATCCGGGAGACGGCCCGGTAGGTCCGCATCACCTCGAGGGCCGCGCGAGGCTGCGGGACGAAGCGCATCTCGTCCCGGTCCATCCGCAGGCCGAGACAGACGGCGTAGCGGTAGGGCACCTCGGCACCGGCGTACAGCACATCGTCGGTCAGGCGCGCGACCCCGACGAGATCGGCGCCGAGCTCCCGCGCCCGGTCCTTGATCGCAGAGCTCATCGCGACCGGATCCGGAACCTCGACCCGGTTCGGGTCGACCGGGCCGTCGCGACGGCGCAGCTGCCACATGTTGGCCAGGATGTGGCGGACGACGCCCCGCGGATTGATCAGGGCGAAGAACTGGTCGAGCGCGTCCCACGGCAGCGCCTCGCCGCCGGGGTTGTGGAAGACCTTGCGGGCGCGCGTGCGCTCCGCGCTTCCGAGCCCGTTGATCTCGTTGCCCGACCTGGGCGGGTGCCGGTACCCGAACGCGTAGGTCGGCGCCGGCGGATCATGGGGCCTCACCGCCCGAGCTCCTCGTCGACGAAGAACACCTCGCCGCGGCGCTCTCTCTGCCGGTAGCGCCGCCGCACAAGAGCGCCGCTGACGAAGTAGGCGCGGAGCAGGCCCAGCATGCGGCGCAGCACACGGAGATCGCGGACGACCCGCGCCCGACGCGACCCGGCGGTTGCTGCCTCCTCGATCGTCCTCATCCCGGCCCTCCGTTTGCGGGGAGGCTACGCCGCCCGGTCGACCGGCGACGCCGCCGCGAGTGCCTCCAGGGCGTCGTAGACGTCCTGCACCTGTGCGCGGGTCAGCGAGTCGACGTCCTCGGTTCCGGCCACGCGGCTGACGAGCGCGATCACCTGGGCGCGGTCGACACCGCCCGACGATTTGAGGAGGCCGGCCGGGCGCGCGAGCCCGAATACCCGGCGGACCTGGGCCTCCGACGCGGGCCGCGTGTCGCCGCGCGCACGGAGCCGCATGAACGCCTGGCGATCGAGCTCCACCGTCTCGGGCGCGAGCCCCGCGTCGAGGAGCACGCGCAGAAGCGCCGCCGTCGCGAGCACATCGTCCAGCGCCTGGTGGGCGTCGCCGAGCTCGATGCCGCGCCGCTCGCAGATCGACTCCAGGCGGTGGTCGGGCGCAAGCGGCTCGAGCAGCCGGAACGCGTCGAGTGTGCAGGCGACGCCCGCAGGCCGGTACTCGACCCCGGCCAGGGAGAAGGCCCGCTGGATCATCCCCAGATCGAACGGCGCGTTGTGCGCGACGAACACGGCGCCGCCGAGGAGCGCGAGCACCTCTCCGGCGACCTCGCCGAACCGCGGCGCAGCCGCCACGTCCCCGTCCGAGATCCCGTGCACGGCGGTCGCCTCGGCGGGGATCGGCCGCGAGGGCCGGACAAGCCGCACGAACCGGTCCGTCTCGACCCCGTCCGCGTCGAGACGCACGACGGCGAGCGAGACGATCTCGTCCGCGTCGATGCTCGTCCCGGTCGTCTCGCAGTCGACGACCGCATACGCAGCAGGCGCCGGCACGTCTTCCCGCCGACGCACCTTCCCCGGGGCGTTCTCGATACCGGCCCGAATGGACATGTCCCAACCATGTCCACAGCACCGGACGGCATTCGTACCGCCCCTCGCGCGCCGCCGTGCCAGATCAGCGGCTGCGCGCCGCGTCACCCGCGAAGGGCGGGCAGCACCTCGCGCGCGAAGCGCTCGACCTGACCAGGCTGGTCGAGCGACGCGAAGCGGCAGATGAAGGTCGTGACCCCGGCGGCGGCGAACCGATCGACCCACGCACGAACGTGTTCGGCTGTGCCGGTCGGCCCCCAGTCGGCGAGGGCGACGGCGTCGCTGAAGCCGGGGTAATAGGCATCGACGTACGAGCGCTGCGCAGCGGCGGCCTCGTCCGCCGTGTCTCCCAGCGTCATCGTCACCTGGTACGCGACCTCGAACCCGTCGAGGCTGCGGTCGGCCGAGAGCGCCTCGACGAAGGTCTCGACCTCCTCGGGATGGGTCGCCCGGCAGCAGGTCATCCAGCCCTCGCCGAGCTCGGCGACGCGCCGGGCGGCGCGAGAGCTCGATCGCTCGGCAGCCGCGCCGATCGATGGGTTCGCGACGACCAGGATCGGCGGTGGGGTCTGCACGGGCAGAAGCGGCTCGGGTTCGGTGCCCGTATGGAAGGCGACCTCGCCGAAGTCGAAGTGGTCGCCGGAAAAGACGATCTGCCCTTCCGCGAGCAGCCCCCGGACGATCCGGAGTCCCTCCTCGAACACCCGCATCCGCTGCTTGGGGTCGATCCCGAGCACGGCGAACTCGCGCTTGACGGCGTCCTCGACGAGGTTGCCGGCACAGGCGCCGAGCACCGTCCGTCCGCCCGAGAGCACGTCGAGCGTCGCCCAGGCGTGGGCGAGCTGTACCGGGTGGCGCAGCGTCGTGACGAGGCACGCCGTGCCGAGCCGGACACGCGACGTCCGCTGCGAGAGCGCGGCGAGCAGCGCGAGCGGCTCGTAGCGCGGCTTCGAGAAGAGGCTATCGCCGACCCAGAGCGAGTCGAAGCCGAGCTCCTCCGCACGCTCGCCGAGCGCGAGCAGGCGCGGAACGTCGTAGCCGGGAGCGATCAGCGCCTCCCGGTTGTTGAGGTTGACCCCTACGTGCACGATGCGAGCTCCGCCTCGATCGCGGCGCCTGCCGCGAGCACGCGACGATCGCCCCAGCGCGGACCGATCACCTGTGCGGAGGTTGGCAGCCCGCGCTCGTCGCTTCCGCTCGGGACGGCGAGAGCGGGATGCCCGGTGACATTGGAGGCGCACGCGAGCCTCGTCTCGGACACGATCCGGCTCATCGCCTCCACCGGCGTCAGCGGCTCCGTCGGCAACTCCACCGCGACGCGCGTCACGGTGGGCGCGAGGAGGAGGTCGAACCGTTCGAGCGCGCCGTCGAGCGCCTGCCGGAGCGCGAGCCGCTGATTGTGGGCACGCGCGAGCGGCACGCCGTGGTACCGCTCGTCGAGGTACCGGTTCACGAGCAGGACGAGCTTGATCGTCGCCGGCAGGAGATGCCCTTCCTCTCGCCGCGCGAGCGACGCGGCGTGGACCCGCTCGACGTCGACGAGGCCGAGGTGCCCGAATCCGACCGAGTACGAGCGCAGCATCGGCGCCCAGGTCGCGACGAGCGCCCCGATCCAGATGGAGAACGCCGACGGCCAGAGCGGCACGGAGACCGTCTCGACAGTGGCGCCCGAACGTCGCAGCGCGTCGGCGGCAGCGTCGACTCCGCGCAGCACCGCCGGCTCGCAGAGGTCGGCGTCGAGCGACTCCGCGACGACGCCGACCTTCAGCCCCGCCGCGCCGTCGCCGGGCGCCGCGGCGTAGTCGTCGAGCCGCAGGTCGCGCACCCACTGCGGGTCACGCCAGTCGGGACCGGCGATCACCGAGAGGAGCAGCGCCGCGTCGGCGACCGTGCGTGCGATCGGACCGATGCAGTCGAGCGTGTGGTCCATGTGGGTGACACCGAACGAGGGTACGAGGCCATGCGTCGGCTTCAGGCCGACGAGGCCGCAGGCGGCGGCGGGCATCCTGACACTCCCGCCCTGATCGACGCCGAGCGCCAGATCGACGAGACCGGCGGCGACCGCCGCGCTCGAGCCCGACGACGAGCCGCCGGGGGAACGGCTCGGGTCGAGCGGGTTCCGGGTCGGCCCGAACACGCTCGTGTCGCCGAACCCCGAGGCGGAGAAGTCGTCGAGGTTGAGCTTGCCGACGATCCTCCCGCCGGCAGCGAGGATCCGCTCGACGACGACCGCGTCCTGGCTCGGCGTGTACGGGAGCATCCTCGAGCCGTTCGTCAAAGGCACGCCGGCGACGGCGATGTTGTCCTTGACCCCGACGCGTCGCCCGGCGAGCGGCCCCGTGTCCGCGCCTGCCACGTCGAGGACGCGGACGAACGCGTTGACCGGGTCATCCTCCGGAGATGGGCGGCGACCCGGAGTGCGCCCATACGGCGTCGACGGTTCGATGCCCGGGAGGTCCTCGACCTCGTCGAAGGCACGCACGAAGTCAGCCGCGAACGGGGCGAGCTCCGCGCACTCGGCGGGCGAGAGCCCGAGGTGCTCCTGCTCGGATGCGCGCAGGAGGTCGTCCGGCGTCGGTGGGCGGAGGTGGCCGAGCAGCCGGCGCGGTGCGCTCACTCGTCCGCCCCGACGCCGTAGTCGCGCCGGGCCGATTCCGGCCCGACGATCCCCTCCCGCACGTCGCGATGCACCTGCCCGCGTTCGCGCTCGGCGGGCGGGCCGAACCCGCCGCTGCCCGAGCAGCGAAAGCTGACGACGTCGCCGTGGGCGAGCGGGACGGTCTCCTTCGAATGGAGCCGCCGCTCCCGCGGCCCGCCCGGGTCGAGGACGATCTCGCCGAGCGTGCCGGGGCTGCCGCCTTCGAGCCCGTACGGCCGGAAGACGTGCCGGTCGGTGAGGTTCGAGAGGACGACGTCGTCCGCGAGCACGCGCACGTCCTTGCGCACGCCGAGCCCGCCCCGGCTGCGCCCGGCTCCGCCCGAGTCCGGAATCAGCTCGTGTCGCTCGACGAGGATCGGGTTGCGCGCCTCCTGCGCCTCGACGGGGATGTTCTCCACCGAGACGACCGGCGACATCGCGTCGATCCCGTCCCTGGCACTGCGCGCGCCGACACCACCCATCACGTAGTCGTAGAAGATGAACGGCGCGCCCGTCCGCGGATCGGTACCCCCGAAGATCGGGTTGAGCCACTGGCCGCTCGCGGCGCAGACGCGCTCCGGGACCACCTGCGCAAGCGCGCCGAACAGCAGCTCGACGATCCGCTGGTTCATGAGGGCACGGCCGCCGAGCGCGGCGGGCGGAACCGGGTTGAAGAACGACCCGGCGGGAGCGTGAATCCGGACCGGCCGGATCT
>DATFMW010000196.1:0-6129 GCA_035266765.1 Gaiellaceae bacterium
GGCGCCGGAGAGGATGCCCAGAAGGCCGAGGAGCCTACGCATCGCCGGAGCCCTCCTCGTCCTTCGCGGCCGCGGCCCGCCGCGACCGCTTCGGCTTCGGCTTCGCGGGCGGGGAGCCGGCCTCGCGCAGACAGCTCTTCAGGTCGTAGAACACAAGCCCCACGGTCGGGTTCGCCGCCGTCGTCGCAGCGATTCGGTGCGGCCCGTCGGCGACGACGAAGACGCTGCCCTCGGAGGTCGAGGCCTCGATCTGGGTCACCTCGGCGCCCTCGCCACGGAACGAGGCTGCAGCCTCGAGCAGCCGCTTCGCTTCCTCGACGAGTCCTTGCGCGGCGCCCTCGCTGCCGAGCGTCGAACCGTCGACCGTGCCCTTCTCGTCGAAGAGGACGGCCGCCTCGATCTGGGACGAGATCTCGGTCAGGTCGGCAAGTGCCTGCGCAGCGTCCATCGGCGGAGAGGCTACCAGCGCTCCGGCAGACGGATACGGGAGGATGCGGGGTGATGCGCACGCGGTCCCTCCTGAGCAAGTTCTTCGCCGACCGCGGCACGCACCTCGCGGCGATGGTGGCGTACTTCGCGCTGCTGTCGTTCGTGCCGCTCGTCTTTCTCGCGCTCGCGCTGCTCGGGCTCGCGCACCGCGCCGACGCGTCGGACTTCTTCGTCAAGGAGCTCTCGCAGGCGTTCCCGGGCAGCTCGCTCGACAGCATCCTCTCGCTCGTCCACAAGGTGCAGGACAACGCGGCGACGCTCGGGATCGTCGGCGGGATCGGGCTCCTCTGGTCGTCGCTCTCGCTCTTCAGCGCGCTCGAGTCGGCGTTCAACATCGTCTACGACCGGCCGAACCGGTCGTTCCTGCGCGGCAAGGTGCTCGCGGCAGGACTGATGACGAGCTCGCTCGTGACGCTCTTCGCGAGTCTCGTCGTCGGCGCGCTCGGCGTCGAGGTGCTGCGGCGGACGACGCCGGCCTTCGAGGGCAGCGCGGCGCTCGCGTACCTCGCCTCGATCGCCGTCTCGCTCGCGGGCGTGTTCGTGTTCCTGCTCGTCGTCTACCTCGTGCTGACGAACGCGCCGATGACGGTGCGCGACGCGCTGCCGGGCGCGGCACTCGCTGCGGTTGTGCTCGAGGCGTCGTTCCAGGTGCTGCCGATCTTCGTGCGCTACGCGGACGTGAACGTGACGCTGCGCGCGCTCGGCGGTCCCGCGATCCTGCTCCTGTGGCTGTACGTGATGGCGAACGTGATCGTCTTCGGCGCCGAGCTGAACTGGTGGTGGGCGCAGCGCGAGCCAACGGCGGAGACCTAGCTCGTTGTCGTCGCCGTCGTGGTCGCCGGAGCCGGCGGCAGGGCGCGCTCGTGGAGGATCGACTCGATTGTCCCGTCGCGGTGGATGAACACGAACCAGGTGCGGGCGCGGGCCCCCCGGTTCCAGGCCTCGGTCAGGGTCACGACGGCGCGGCGCGGCTCGACGAGTGCGAACTCAATCGAGCACGTGGCAGGGACGGTCCGATCGGCCACCGGGTCGTGGACGGTGCAGGGCAGGCTGCCGGGGCGGTGCGGGAAGACCCGGCCCCAGGCGCGGCCGCGCGCGGTCTGGGTGAAGAACGCGTCGAGCGTCCTGCCGACCGCCGGGTCCGGCCCGCCGCCGCAGCCGGCGAGCCCGGCGAGCAACACGGCCGCGGCGGCCGCGCTAGCGGCTCTTCGCATCGAGCTGATCGAGCAGCGAGCGCGCCGCCCGCGCCCGGTGCGAATGTCCCGCCTTCCACTCGTTCCCGAGCTCGGCCACCGTCCGCTCCTCCCCGTCCGGGACGAAGACCGGGTCGTAGCCGAAGCCCTCGCTGCCGCGCGGCTCGAGCGCGATCCGACCCGTGAGGACGCCGGTGCCGCGCAGCTCCTCGCCGTCCGGGGCCGGTGCGATCGCGACGAGCTCCGACACGTAGCGTGCCCCGCGGGCGGCTGTCTCGCCCAACTCCTGCAGAAGCTTCGCAACCGCAGGCGGACCCTCGGGCGCGTACCGCGCGGACTCGACGCCGGGGCGGCCGCCGAGCGCGTCGACCTCGAGGCCGGAGTCCTCGGCGAGCACCCAGATCCCGCCGCCGGTGCGCGCACCGCCGAACGCGGCCTTGATCGCCGCGTTCGCGTAATAGGTCTCGCCCGTCTCCGGCGGGTAGTCCTCCGCGTCGAGCGGCTCGATCGTCCAGCCCGGCAGCAGCCGCTCCAGCTCCCGTGCCTTGTGAGCGTTGCGAGAGCAGAGCACCGCCGCGAGCGGGCCGAAAGCGGTGATCTCGCTCACGGGGCGCCGCCGCGCCATGTCGTCGAGCTCCCAGCCGGTGTGCGCCGCCGCTCACCGCGCGAGACCGCGTGCTCCCCGGAGCGCCCGGCGGGGCTCGTCGGTCCGGGCGGCAGAGGAGGGGGCCCGTGGACGAACCACGGGTTCCCCCACGTCTCTAGTCCATCCATCGCACCTCGAGGACGCCGTCGATGTCCGCGACGGCGGCGACGACCTGGGGCATGTGGCTCTCGTGCAGCGCGACGTCGACCGCGACCGACCGGCGATCGCCTTCCTGGGTCACCTCGAGCGAGACGACACGGCCGCTGCCCCGCTCGATCGCCTCGATCAGCGGCGCGGGGCTGCCGCCTGCGGGGATCTCGACGAGCAGCCGGTCGAGCTGCGGGCGGATCCTCGTGACAATCTTGTACGCGACGATCCGGAGCGGGCCAAGCGTGAGCAGCGCGCCGAACGTGGCGATCAGCGCCGCGTCGTAGTAGCCCGCCCCGCTCGCCATCCCGATCGCGGCGGAGAGCCAGAGCGTCGCGGCCGTCGTCAGGCCGCGGATCGAGAGTCCCTGCCGGATGATCGCGCCGGCGCCGAGGAAGCCGATGCCGCTCACGATCTGCGCCGCGATCCGCGACGGGTCGAGCCGGACGAGCACGTGCGGCCCGCTCAGCTGGAGGATGTCGTGGAATCCGAACGCGGAGATGATCGTGAAGAGCGCCGCACCGACGGAGACGAGCAGGTGCGTGCGCAGGCCCGCCTCCCGTTCGCGCAGCTCGCGCTCGAGCCCGATCGCACCGCCGAGCAGCGCAGCGACACCGAGCCGCAGGAGGACGTGCGGCCACGCGAGGACGAGCGGCGCGTAGGCGGCAAGGGCGACGCTATGGAAGCTCACGGGCGACCGCCTCGGCCTGGAGGATCCCGATCCGCTCGATCCCGGCCGTGGCGAGTTCCAGCAGCTCGTCGAGCGTCTCGCGCGCGAACGGGTCGCGCTCCGCCGTCGCCTGCACCTCGACGAGGCGTCCGTCGCCGGTCATGACGACGTTCATGTCCGTGTCGGCGGTCGAGTCCTCGGAGTAGTCGAGGTCGAGGAGCGGCGCGCCGCCGACGACGCCGACGGAAACCGCCGCGACCGAGTCGTGGAACGCCTTCGCGAGCCCGAACCGCTCGAGCGCACGCATCCCGGCAACGTACGCGCCGCAGATCGCGGCGCAGCGGGTGCCGCCGTCGGCCTGGAGGACGTCGCAGTCGAGCCACATCGTCCGCTCACCGAGCGCCTCATAGTCGGCGACGGCGCGCACGGCGCGGCCGATCAGGCGCTGAATCTCGACGGTGCGCCCTTGCTGCTTGCCGCGCGATGCCTCGCGCTCGACACGGTCGCCGGTCGAGGCCGGCAGAAGCGAGTACTCCGCGGTGATCCAACCGCGGCCGCTCTTGCGCAGCCAGCGCGGCACCTCCTCCTGGATCATCGCCGTACAGAGCACCTTCGTCCGCCCCTGCGTGATCAGCACCGAGCCGTGCGGCTGCTCGAGGAAGTCCGGCTCGATCGTGATCGGCCGGACCTGGTCGAACCGGCGTCCGTTCTCCCGACCGCTCATGCCGCCACCCGCTCGAGCTCGGCGACGGTGACCTGCTCGACCTCGCCGATCGGCAGCTGGAGGAAGCGGCGGCCCATCTCGCGGAACGCCTCCGGGTCGCCGGTGGTGAGGAAGCGGTAGCGCCCTTCGCGTCCGGGCTCGTTCTCGGCGCCTTTGCGGGCGAGCGTCTCGGCCACCTCGCGTGCGGTCTCCTCGGCCGAGAAGACGAGCGTCGTGTCGCGCCCGAACACGCGCTGGAAGATCGGGCGGATCAGCGGGTAGTGCGTGCAGCCGAGGATCACCGTGTCGACGCCCGCCTCCTTCAGCGGCGCGGCGTACTCACGTACCGCGCGCTCGGTTGCGTCGCCGTAGGGGTCGTCGCCCTCGATCAGCGGCACGAGCAGCGGGCACGCGATCGCATGGAACGAGACACCTGCGTCGAGCGTCCAGACGAGGTCGCGGTAGCGGCCCGCGTCGACCGTGCCCTGCGTCGCGAGCAAGCCGACGCGCCGGTTGCGGGTCGCCTGGACGGCGGCGTGCGCCTCGGGGGTGATCACGCCGACGACGGGCGCTGCGAGCTCCTCCTGGAGCTGCGGCAACGCGGCGGAGGTGGCGGTGTTGCAGGCGACGACGATCAGCTTCACGTCCTGCCGCTCGAGGTAGGTGCCGATCTCGTGCGCGAAGCGGCGCACCTCGCCCAGCTCGCGCGGCCCGTAGGGCAGGCGTGCGTGGTCGCCGAGGTAGACGAAGTCCTCGTGCGGGAGGGTCACCAAGCACTCGTGGAGGACGGTGAGCCCGCCGACGCCGGAGTCGAAGACACCAACGGGGCGCGGATCCATTCAGCGATTCTACGGGCGGCCGCAGCCGGAGCTAGCCTGAGGCGACTCGTGGGTCTCCGCAGGGTGTCGCTGCTCGTCGTGCTCGCCGCCGCGCTCACCTGCGCCGGCGGTGCCGCGGCGGCGCCGCAGGAGCTCACGATCGCCGCAGCCGACGGAACACCGCTCGCGTGTGCGCTCGTCGAGCCGGACGGCTCCCCGCCCGACGGCGGCTGGCCCGGGCTCCTGCTCTTCCACGGTCTCGACAGCTCGCACGCAGACCTCGAGGGCGACGCCGAGACCGTGTTCGCACCGGCCGGCTACGCCTCGCTGATGTGCGACGCACGCGGCACCGGCGGCTCCGGCGGCTCCTTCGGCCTCGACGGGCCGGCGGAGGTGCAGGACGTGCGCGACCTCTTCGCCTGGCTCGCGGCGCGGCCGGAGGTGTCGGACACGCGGATCGGTGCGGTCGGCGTCTCGCTCGGCGGCGGCGCTGTCTGGAACGCGGCGGCGGCAGGCGTGCCGTTCGCGGCGATCGTGCCGGAGGCGGCGCGGACGGGCCTCGCGACCGCGCTCGCCCCGCAGGGGCTCGGGAAGTCGGGGCCGGCGGACCGGTTCGCGGCGAAGGTACCGACCGAGCGCTGGGATCCGGAGCTGGCGGCTGCGCGCGCTGCCCTGCTCGGCGGCGGCCCGCTTCCCGCGGCGCTCGGCGCGGTGCGCTCCGCGCGGGCGCGCCTCGCGGGACTCACGGTGCCGACGCTGATCGTGCAGGGCCGCCACGACGTGCTCTTCGGTCTCGACCAGGCGCTCGCCGCCTACGGCGCGCTCACCGGGCCGAAGCGCCTCGATGTCGCCGACCTCGGGCCCTCCGAGCACGCGGCCCTCCTCGCCGAGACGGTCGCCTGGCTCGACCGGTTCGTACGAGGCGAGCGCAACGGGGTCGGCTCGAAAGCGTCCGTCGTGCTCGCACACGACCCGTGGGACGGGACGGCGACGAGCTACCCCGGCCTGCCGCCGACGCGCATGGCGAGCGTGACGCTCCCGGGCCGGACGACGCTCATCCCCGGCATGCGCGTCAGCCGCGGCGCGCGTCTCACCGGCGGGCCAAACGAGACGTTCGGGGCGCCGACGGTCGCCGTCCGCTACACGGGCGCCCACGACTGGGACCGGCTCGTCGCGCAGGTGACCCTGGCGGGCAGCCGGGCCCCGATCGCGGTGGGCGGCGCCCGGGTCGGGGCCGAGAGCGGCGCCGTCACGATCCGGCTCTCGAGCGGAAGCGTGCGGCTCCCGCGAGAGCGACGGCTCCTCGTCACCGTCGGCGCGACCTCACCGGACGGCACCTACCGCGCCGGCGTCGGGCCGGGGGCGCGGATCGAGATCGGGCGGCTGACGCTGACGCTGCCGCTGCTCCGCCGCTGAGGGGCCGGCGCGTCCTACGATCCGGTCGTGGCGGCGACGGTGCGGAT
>DATFMW010000197.1:0-4233 GCA_035266765.1 Gaiellaceae bacterium
GTGAAGGGCCACGAGCGCGCCCGCGACGTCGCCGGCGGCCTGCCCCGCCTGGGTGCGGATCGCGGCGAGTGCGTAGGGGTTCTTCTTCTGCGGCATGAGCGCGCTCGCGCGGCTGTGCTCGTCGGCGAGCTCGACGAGGCGGAACTCCTGGCTCGCGTAGATCTCGAAGTCCTGCCCGAGCTGGCTCTGGTGGGTCGCGGCGATCGCGAGCGTCGAGAGCAGCTCGACGTACACGTCGGCCTGCCACGCCGCGTCCTTCGCGTGCTCGACGAGGCCGTCGCAGCCGAGCAGCCCGGCGAGCCGCGCGCGGTCGAGCGACCAGCGCGAGCCGGCGCTCCCCCCGGCCCCGGCGACGCTCGTGCCGAGAGCCGTGTGCGCGGAGCGTGCCCGCTCCGAGTCGCGGAGCGCCGGGTAGGCATACGCGAGCAGCAGATGGCCGACGGTCGTCGGCTGGGCCGGCTGGAGGTACGTGTAGTCGGTGGCGAGCGCCGTGCGCGTGGCGTGCGCATGCCGCACGAGCGCGGCGGCCTGGTCGACGAGCGCGTCGTGGAGGTCGAGCGCGCCCCGGCGGACCGTGAGGCGAACGCCGACGCGGAACGCCTCGCGCCGTGGCCGGCCCGCGCTGAGCCAGCCGGCAGCCGAGCGGCCGACGCGCCGCTCGAGCTCGGCCTCGCGCGCGTTGAACGCGTCGCCGAGCGCCGGGTCCCACGGGAACTCGTCACCGGGGATCTCGTGGAGCTCGAGCAGGCCGCGCAGGAGCGCCTTCGCGTCGTCGCCTGCGAGGTCGCCGCCCTCGACGAGCGCGACGGCGTGTGCGAGGTCGGCGAGCGACAGCCCGCGTGCGAGCCGCGGCCCGTGCGCGCTCTCCGCCGCGTACGCGGCAGCGACGAGTTCGCCCGCGGCCCCGCCGCGCAGCCGCCCACCCCGCCCCAGCTCCCCCGTCTCGCTCACGCGAGGGAGACTAGAGGCGTGGGGGAGCGAGGTCGAGCGAACCCGCGGCGACCATGGCACGGGCCCGCTCGACCTGGGCCAGTACGTCCGCGACGTCGACGCCGCGGTGGTCCGGCACGTACGGGCCGAGGCGCCGCACGGCCTTCTCGAGCTGGCGGGCCGTTGCGACCGGCCGGCCCCGGCCGGCCTGGTACCAGGCGACCGTGACGTGGACGAGACCCTGAAGAAAGTCTCGCTCGCCGGGCTCCGCGGCCCGCCATGCGACCTCCAGCTCCTCGTGCGCCTCGAAGAAGCGGCCGCCGCGGATCAGCGCAAGACCCTGCCGGAACGCAGCCTCCTGCTCCACCGCGGCACCGTAACAACCGACTTGAGCAGACCTCTCCGGCGGCGATACGCTCTCCGCGTGGCCACGATCCTGCTCTGTGGGGTCGACCTCTTCTTCCGGGGCAAGCTCGAGGCGCTCCTGCCCGAGCACCGCCTGATCACGGTCGACCACACCGAGGAGCCCGACCTCGTCATCGCGGACATCTCGCGCGTCGATCCCGTGGAGGTCGCGGACACGTACCTCGACGTTCCGATCCTCGGCTACACGAACCACACGGACACCACCGGACTGCGCGCCGCGCACGCCGCGGGGTTCGACCAGGTCGTCGCAAAGTCGGCGCTCGTGGAACGTGCAGCCGACCTCGTGCGCGACCTCGCGCCGGCCGGCGACGGGTGACCGGGGACGCCCGCGGCGTGTCTGTTTCGCGGCCGTCGGATGCTGCGACCCGCGCGCCGGTCGGTCATCTACACTCGGCGCCGTGACCTACATCATCGCCGAACCCTGCATCGACATCAAAGACCGCTCGTGCGTGGACGTGTGTCCCGTGGACTGCATCCACGAAGCGGACCGAATCCTCGTCATCGACCCCGAAGAGTGCATCGACTGCGGCGCCTGCGAGCCCGAGTGTCCGGTCGAGGCGATCTTCCCGGAGGACGCGCTCCCGGACAAGTGGAACGCGTTCGTCGAGATCAACTACGCCTACGGCAAGAGCATGGACGTCGTGAACCAGCTCACGAAGACGTACGCGGACGAGAACGACGTCCACAACGAGCCGATCGAATAGAGCCAGACGTGCCTCGGCCTCGGCCTCGGGCCCCGGCTACGCTGGGGCCATGAGGCCGAGAACGCTGGATCACGTCGCGTACTGGCTCGCGGACCGGGACGCGATCGCGGAATTCGCGGCCGCGTATCTCGGCATGCACGTCATCGACCGGACGGACCGGTTCACGCTCGTCGGCGCCGACGCGCGCCGCGGCAAGCTCACGCTCTTCTCCGCCGAGGGGCCGCGCGAGCAGGGAGCGCTCGAGCACGTCGCCTTTCGCGTCGCGGCGCTCGCGCCGGCCCTCGAGCGGCTGCCGGCCGGGCTCGCGGTCGACCGGCCGCGCGACGGCGAGGCGTACGTCGACCTCGCCGAAGGGGTTCGGCTCGGGTTCGTCGAGGCCGACACCGACCTCGACTACGACCTCGACCATGTCGCGCTCCGCTCGGCCGACCCGCAGGCGGTCGCCGCCGCGTACCTGCCGCTCGGGTTCGCGGCCGCCGCGCCCGGGCCCTCGGGAGCGCCGCGCGTCGAGGTCGGCGGCGCCTGGATCGAGTTCCAGCCCGGCGACCCGGGCGTCCCCGAACGTCCGCTCCTCAACCACGTCGCCGTGCTCGTCGACTCGGTGGACGAGCACCTCGACGCCGCGCGCGAGCTCGGCATCGAGGTCGACGACGTCGTCGACGCCCCGAACACGATCGCCGCCTTCCTGCGCGCACCCGAGCACGTGCGCGTCGAGTACGTCGAGCACAAGCCGACGTTCTCCCTCACGTAGTGGCGTCCGTCACCGTCACCGTCGCGGGCGCCGGGATGGCCGGGCTCGTGGCCGCCGCCCGGCTGCGCCAGCTCGGACGCCCGCCACGCGTGCTCGAGAAGGGGACGCGGGTGGGAGGCTCGATGCTCCTCTCGAGCTGCGTGCTCTGGCGCCACCTCGACTGGGAGCGCTTCCGGGAGGAGTGCCCCCGAGGCGACGAGACGCTCCAGCGGCTCGTCTGGGAGCGGCTCGACGACGCGCTCGCCTGGCTCGAGTCGCTCGGCGCCGAGCCGGTGTGGCACGACACCGAGAACCCGCTCACGACCGGCCGCCGCTACGACCCGCGCGCGCTCACCCGGCTTCTCGCCCGCGACGTGGAAGTCGAGCTCGAGACGCCGCTGCCCGCCGGGGCCGGCGAGCCGCTCGTGCTCGCGACCGGCGGCTTCCCGGCGCGGCTCGCGGCCGAGCGCGGCCTGCTGCTGCGGGCGAACCCGTGGAGCGACGGCGCGGGGCTCGACTACGCCCGCGCCCGCGGCGCCGCGGTCACCGGCCGGCTGGAGGAGTTCTACGGACGGGCGCTGCCAGCGCCGCCGGCGCGCATCCGGGAGGAGGACTTCGTCCCGCTCTCGCAGCTCTACGGCCGCGACGCGCGCGTCCTGACCGACGACGGCCTCGACGTCACGCCCGCGGCGGTCGCGTGGCACGAGAACGATCTCGCGCAGCTGATCGGGCCGAGCGCCTGGTACGTCGTCGAGCAGACGAACGAGCGCATCGAGGCGGCCCGCGCCGCCGGCGGCACCGTCGTCGAGCGCGACGACGGCCGCCTCGCCGTCCATGTCGCCGCTGCGGTCACCCACACGATCGGCGGCCTGCGCGTCGACACCTCGGCGCGCGTCCTCGACGAGGCGGGCACCCCGCTCGACGGCCTCTGGGCCGCCGGCGTCGACGCGGGCGGCGTCGCGACGGGCGGCTACGCGAGCGGCCTCGCCCAGGCGCTCGTCCTCGGGCTCGCTGCCGCCGAGTCAGCGGCCGGATAGCATCCCTCCCGATGGCCGAAGGGCACCTTCTCTTCGTCTGGAGCACCGGCGGCTACGAGCTCCGGGAGCAGGACGGCGACCCGCCGGCGGTCGGCGCCGAGGTGACGCTGGACGGCAAGACGCTGCACGTGACGAAGGTCGCGCCGTCGCCGCTGCCGGGCGACAAGCGGCGCTGTGCGTACTTGAGCTGAGGGGAACCCATGGTTCCCCTCAGGGCTCCCCTCCTTCGGCGCGCGTGGCGGGGCGGCGGGGTGGCTACGGCGAGAGCGTGGTCTCGCCTTCGCCGCCACAGCGGTCTCGCCCAAGAGCGACCGTGGATGGAATCGTGGTGTCGTCGCGGCCGGTCGTGGCTACGCCAGGACCGACCGCTGGTTCGGCCTCCGGCTAAGCCCGCTGCGCGAGGCTT